>JAGLNY010000360.1 GCA_023139255.1 Spirochaetales bacterium | reverse complement strand
CAGCTCGCGGAATTGGTAGACGTTTAGACGTGATAGTGCATAGTTCTTTTGTGCAAAATAGACTGCGATAATTGCAATGAAGGAGAACAGTAGACTAAACATTAGTGTTCTTGTGGCAGTATCTATTTCGGAATTCCGGAATTCATCCATTGGTGCCAGGGACAGGTCTAAAACAATAGAGTTTTGAAGGGACATAACCTGATTAACCACAAATTCATCATTTGAATTTTCCCAGTTTTCGGTGGACAAAAGAATTTCTCCCTGACGGGTGAGCCGCAGCATATAATCATTTTGAGTTTCAGTAATGAGGGGGGAAATAAGCATCTCTATATTGATAGTCCCGAGAATAAAACCATCAAGCACTGTTCCCTTATATATTGGTACCCAGAGATATATGTTTTTCGTATTCAGCGTAGCATTGTGGGCTTTTTGGTCGATATAGGTCTCATTTTTTTCCATGGTCACAATCATGCGAATAAAAAGCTCATTATCAACCCATGCAATGCTTTGAATACCGGCAAAGGATTCAATGGAAAAAACCGCATCGTGTTCCCACTCATCTATAGATTGCTGCACGTTTGGGAAACCCTTGTTGGCTATACGGTTCAAGGCATTGAATATACCCCGATACCTGATTTCCGTCTCCCTGGAAATGGAGACGGCCTTTGATACTGTCTGAAGGTGGAGCTGAGATATATTCCGGGATTCCTGAGCCTTCCATAAAAACAGCGAAACTGTCAGCATGCAGCAACCGAGTAAGATCAGGAAAGTTTTTGTGCCCAGGAAGTGTTTTTTTGATAAAGCAGAGCTGCTTGTAAAGTGTTTCATCAATTTCTATCCTGTATGGACCAGGCATCATTCCAAATAACTTCCAGTACCTTATAGCCCCTATTTTCCAACTCTGTTAAATACTCATCCCATGTACTTTTAATAGAGAGCTCGCCGGTAATAAATTTAGTACTGGAATCTGCAACATAAGGTTCCAGTTTTTCATTGATAAGATATATGGTCTCAATGGAATGTGTATCCAGATTCAAGGCTGGAGGCATTGCAGCGACTTCCCCGGCTTTGAGTGATCTGTTAAGGAAAGTTGTAATTTCATCAGGTTTTTTATAATCTTCAAACTCCTCATTCTCATTCAGGTTGAACAGTGTGTCAAAACCAAATTCTTTACTGATCTCAATGGTTCCTTCAGGATTTTTAGAAGTTTTTATAGTGGGGAGAAAGGTTTTGCCGTTTTGTGTGATTTCATAAGTTAAACCCTCTATTCCCCAAGTAGTTAGAGTTCTTCCCTCTTCTGAGTAGACTGCCCAGTCCAGGAATTCCAGTAAGTCTTCAAAATAGGGTTCGTTCACTACACTGGATGGAACTATCAGTCCTTTTCGAAACGGGTTGATGGGAGGGAGAGCTTGTATGCCTATAGTGCTCTCCGGAACAGGAAGTGCGGACCATTTGTCGTTGGTATATCCATTCTCTTTTAACTTTTCATTCCAGGGTCCAAATCCGGAGGTAATCCAGGTAACGGTAACGAAGGTGCTGCCGTCTCCCAGTTTGTCGAAATAATCTACATCGGTTTGGGTAAAAATTGCCGAATCCAGTATACCGGCTTCGTAACAGCGAGTCAGGAATGTGTACATTTCCCTATAATTTTCAGTAGCAGGAGAGAATTGCCAACGGTCTTCCTGTTCGTTGTAATATCGGGTACCTGCCCATCCTGCAGGAATTCCATAACCGGCCCCCATCATGGCAAACAGGTGAGCTCCATTCCAGCAGGCGGTAAGGGGATTTGATTCGGGATAAATCTCTTTCAGCATAACCAGTGATTCAAACAGTTCATCATAATTTTTTGGTGTATCCAGATTGTGTTTATCAAAAACATCCTGCCGGTATATCCATTGCTGGACCTGTATTTTCCGCTGATAGCCCGGAAGGATATAATACTTTCCGTTAACCAGCCTCAGTGTATCCATTTCATCAGCTAAATCGTGTTCCCCGATATACTCCATAAAATGCGGCATCAGATGCTCATAATCGCTAAAGGGCAGCAGGATTCCTGCATTTGCATAGTTCTTTATGCTGTTTGGCCAAACCTTCAGGATGATGTCCGGTGCATCCCCTGACTCAAGTGCCTGGATAATTGATTTTTCATAGTCACTATTATCCCCAAGCTGGACATCCAGTACTACATTCTTCTGTTTTTGATATTCCTCTAATATATGCCAGTCGCTCCGGAATGGGGCTGTTGCAGTGTTATTATATAAAACTGAGAAAACAACCGGCTGTTTGCTTGAATTTTTCTGTGGTGTGCATCCGACGAAAATAGTAATTAGCAGCAAGAGAATTATCAACTTTTTGCGCATGTATGCTCCAGTTTCATGAAGTGATAATT
>JAGLNY010000036.1 GCA_023139255.1 Spirochaetales bacterium | reverse complement strand
CAGTACATCATGAGGATCCTTACCGATCAGCAAAGGCCCCACCAACTCATTGATAATGGTTTTAACAATTTCCGGCGCGTAAAATGCAACGATTTCCCCCCAGCCGACTGTTCCGTCTTCTGTTGTAATTTTCACCAGGACACTCTGATCAGTCAGATGATAAATGCTCTTGTTACCAGGGCGGATAAAATAACCTTGAGGGGTTGGTTTGTTCCCAACCTCCAGGGGGCCAAGATAGGGAGTATCCCGGGGAATGGAAATTATGATTGGTTCTACCGTTTTTATCAAACTCACGTTTTTCTCCTTTTATGCTGTAAAATAATCTGAAATTTTCTCATAGAGTTCATCAAAAGTTTTCTGATAAACATCGTCAATCCTGAATCCCGGTTTACGACAGTAATCAGATTTGATAATGCCCCTTCTCTTCATAACCTGTTTTTCAAAAGCAATGACCATCTCCACATTCTGCCGAATATGATTCAGAAAATAGACAAGTTCTTTGTGAACCTTGAAGGCCTCGTCTCTCTTTCCATCGTTATAAGCATCATAGATTGTGCGGTAAACATCAAACATGGAAGGTCCGGGCATGACACCGATAGCGCCTCTATCCAGACCCTCAATTAACTGATAACCTGCGTTTCCGACAAAGACATTTGTTCCCGGTCCGGCCTTCTGCATCACATTGGCAATGTAAAGCCCGGGAGGTTTGCACTCAATTTTATAATGTATAATATTAGGCACCTCTTCATTAAGCCTAATGAAAACTTCAGGACTGATTGCCACTCCTGTCTGATCGGGGGCATACTGCACCATCACGGGGATCTGTACAGCCTGACCGACAGCCTTCATATGTTGATAGATTGCCTCTCCCCCGGGTTTCAGAAAAAATGGAGGTAGAACCATCAAACAGTCGGCACCTCTGGACTCGATATACTTTGCCCATTCCACTGCAGCTTCAGTGGAGTGCCTTGTATTGGAAATAATACTGGGGGCACCGCATTTTCTACAGGCTTCCACCGTCACATCTATCAGTTTCAGCTCTTCCTGATAGGTCATTTTATAATACTCTCCCGCAATACCGAAAAGGGCAACACCATGACTTCCTTTTGTCATCATTGTTATCAGGGCAGAAGCGTAATCTTCATAATCCACCTCACCCTTATCATTATAGACTGCGGGTGCTATCGGTAGAATTCCGAATATGTCTTTACTCATGTTCAATTCCTTATTTTATAGTTGTGAGATGGTGACTCCACCATCAATGTAATAAGAGGCCCCTGTGATGTAGTTGGATCTTTGGCTAGCCAGAAAAACAAAGAGGTCTGCACACTCTTCTGCAGTGCCAAGCCTTCCCATAGGAATAAAATCAATCAGGTGCTGTTTGAATCCAGGCTCATTTTCAAGTTTGTCACCCAGGATTTTCGTCTCAATAATTCCGGGATTCACATTGTTTACCTGAATATTATAGGGTGCCAGTTCTACTGCAAGTGATCGGGCCAGGGCTCCGAGCCCCCCTTTGGAGACACAGTAGGTCGTCAGATTCGGACGGGCAACACCCTCTACCATCGAGGAGTTATTAACGATTTTCCCTCCCACTCCCCTCTTAGCCATATGCCGGGCAACCAGTTGAGATGCGATAAAGCAGCTTTTCAGGTTAATGTCCATCACCTTATCCCAATCGTTCATCTCCATATCAAGGAATTTCTTATGATAGGAAATCCCTGCATTATTAATCAGGATATCAATATGTCCCAATTTCTCTATCGCAAAATCAACCATATTCTGAACGTCATCGTTGGAGCTGATATCCGCTTTGAAAATTTCAGACTTCAAACCCTTCTTCCGAAACAGATCCTGAAGCCTGCGGACTTCTTTGTCGTTACTATTGTAATTCAGGCAGGTATGAACTCCCTCTGCAGCCAGACCTTCTGCTACAGCACTGCCGATCCCGCCGCTGGCACCTGTGATTAATGCTGTTTTACCTTTCAATTTTAAATCCATCAAACCCTCCATATCCCTCCAGTAGCCGCAGGGCAGCATCTCTGCGGCACCTGAAGTTCAATTTATTTTATAATCAACATTGGTTAGATTAATTCAATATACACTCGATGTAGATATCTGTCAACAATTGGTTCTACCACTATACAGCTTTGCCGATATTCAATTGATAAATTCAAACAATCAGGTCCGGATGAGAAAAAACATCTGCTGAATTTGTGCTTATGAGGATTGCTACAAATCCGGCTTTGATGGTAAAACACAGAGAAAAAGAGATTCTTGCCTGCGCTGGGGGATGATACTGCTTTACAGGATTAGTTGCCGGACAGCCTGAATTATTTATATTGTAGACAGTTAGGATATATCCAACCGTATTTTGTTTTCATAGAAAATTTGTACGTTATTGCTGTACAGTTACGATAACAAGTTTTCCACTCCAGGGACTCTCCATGGAAAGGACTATACATTCGACTGTCAGGATATTCCCATCCATCAACCGGATTTTCTCACCCATATCCCCAATAACATCATATGTAACGCGGCTTTTAGATTCCCATTTCTCAATTAATGTCGGGCTTCCATCGGGTAAAATCTCAACTTTCCCGGTAATGGTTACAATCCGGGGAGTTTGCAACTCCCCTTTCTCTACAAATATATCTGGTTTCAGGGGAATTGCAGGAGTCGTACAGGCTGATAACAATAAGGCACTTAACAACATAGCCAAGATGATTAAAGTAATGTTCTTTTTTACCATATACACATATTCCTTTGCTGGTATTTTTTACCAATACGGACCCGGATGAACAGTTTCATCATAATCATCACTTTCATCTCTATTATACCAAAACTGCATCAACTCAAACCAGCTTTCCACTACTCCATCGCCATCACCGGTACAGAAATCTATGGCACCGTAATTCGGGTTTAGACCATATGTATTAGCCCAGGCAGCGATTTCAACGTGCGGCAAATCAGAATAGAAGTACTGAAAATCCCAGTATGTGGTGTCGCTGTCATCTTCCGGATATTTTGCATCGCCATCCGGGAAGAAAATACTCAACCCATTCATCCATTCATCTGGTGGTAAACCGTCCTCATTATACCTGCTTCCGGCCCAGGAATAGAGAATTGCATCCTCTATTACAATCATTAGTT
>JAGLNY010000359.1 GCA_023139255.1 Spirochaetales bacterium | reverse complement strand
ATGTCATGTATGAACCGAGAACCTACAGGGACCGCATGGTTGGCAAAGGATTTGGTTCATATACAGCATGTGTTGGTGAGACCGATATCTGGATTGGGATTGATACGGAATCATTCAGCAGCCTAAATGTACAAGAGCTTCAGGAACGGACAATTAAACATATCAACTTCCTGAGGGGACAACTGAAAAGATATATATCTACAAATAGGTTGTTTCAGACAAGCATGGTGCCGGTACAGGATGATCCCGAAGCCCCTGAAATAGTCAATGAAATGATTGCGGCCGCCCTTCTGGCCGGTACAGGCCCAATGGCAGCAGTTGCCGGGGCTTTTTCTGAAGCCATAGGGAGAAAACTTCTGGAGTTATTCCCGATTCGTGAAATTATTGTGGAAAATGGCGGTGATATCTGGGTTTCAGCTGCCAACCCGGTAAGATTCTCAGTTTTTGCCGGTGATTCACCCTTGTCCGGAAAGATTGGAATTATTTTCCAACCGGAAGTTACCCCTCTGGGAGTCTGCACCTCTTCCGGGACGGTTGGCCATTCAGTCAGTCTTGGAAAGGCCGATGCGGTTACTATCGCATGCAGGAATGCTGCTGAGGCTGATGCCTTGGCTACCGCATACGGGAACCGGATTCAAAAAAGTTATGATGTAGATAGAGTAATTGAGGAACTGAAAGAACAGAAGAATGTTATCTCAGCTCTTTTGATATATAATAACAAAGCTGCGGTTTACGGACAGTGTGAGGTAAATATAATAGATGATAAAAGCTGAACAGTTCAGGAATGAAACAGAGAAAAGAATTCTGGTTCTTGACGGTGCAATAGGAACATTAATTCAGAAAGAGAAGCTGAAAAAAGAGGATTATTATGATGAATCCCTTGAATCTGTGCTTGGTTCTGTACACAACTCATTGAAAGGATGTAATGATTTATTGTCATTAACCAGGCCGGACATAATTTATGATATTCATTGCAGATATCTGGAAGCAGGGGCTGATATTGTTAAGACAAATACATTCACAGCCAATCCCGTCTCGTTAAGTGATTACCATATTGAAGAATTGACTTACGATATCAATGCGGCTTCAGCAGAACTTGCACGACAAGCAGCGGTCGAATTTGAGATGCGGGACGGCAGACCCAGATTTGTGGCTGGGTCTTTGGGTCCAACAAACAAAACACTCTCAATTTCTCCCCGGGTGGAAAGTCCGGAATACCGGGATATCTCTTTTGACGAACTGGCTCAGGGGTATAAGGTACAGATTGAGGGGCTTGTTGAGGGCGGTGCTGACTTATTACTGATAGAGACAATTTTTGATACCCTGAACGCTAAAGCTGCCCTGGCTGCCGCAAATAAAGTGTTTGAGGAAAAAGATGTAGTACTCCCGATAATGATATCAGGCACAATCAGTGATGCGAGTGGAAGACTACTTGCGGGGCAGACCCCTGAGGCTTTTGTCGTATCGCTGGAACACGCGGAACCTGTTTCCATTGGATTAAACTGTTCCCTGGGAGCTGCGGAACTCAAGACCCATATTGAGAAACTTTCGCTTGCAGCAAAAACCCTGGTCAGCGTGCATCCCAACGCAGGATTTCCTGACAGAAACGGTGAGTATACCCAAAGTGCGGATCAGATGTCCGCTATACTGCAGGAATTTATTGAGGAAGGCCTGGTAAATATTATTGGAGGCTGCTGCGGAACTACACCGGAACATATTCGGAAAATCGTTGAAATCGTGAAGGGGGCAAAGCCGAGAACCCTCCCGGTTAGAAATCCGGATACGCATTCTGAAATGAGATTAAGCGGTCTGGAAGTTCTTACTATCACAAAAGAGATAAATTTTATCAATATTGGGGAACGGACAAATGTTGCCGGATCCAGGAAATTCGCCCGTCTTATCAGGGAGAAAAAATTTGATCAGGCACTATCAATAGCACGGAATCAGGTTGCGCAGGGTGCCCAGGTCATCGATATATGTATGGATGATGCGATGATAGATGCAGGGGATGCGATGGAGAAATTTCTTCACTTTGCCGCCGCGGAACCAGATATCAGCCGGGTCCCGGTGATGATAGACTCATCAGACTGGCAGGTTATTGAGAGAGGTCTGAAATGTCTTCAGGGAAAAGGTATCGTTAATTCAATCAGCCTGAAAGAGGGCGAGGCGCAGTTTCTGGAGAAAGCAAAAAAAATCCGTAAATACGGTGCGGCTGTTGTCGTAATGCTGTTTGATGAAAAGGGTCAGGCTGATACATATCAGCGTAAAATTGATATTGCGGCAAGGTCATACAAAGCATTGGTTGAAACGGCAAAATTCCCGCCTCAGGATATTATATTTGATCCCAATGTTCTTGCGATAGCAACCGGAATGCCTGAACACGATACCTACGCCGCTGATTTTATCAAGGCAACCGGCTGGATTAAAAAAAATCTTCCCGGAGTCCTGATTAGTGGGGGAATAAGTAATCTTTCATTTGCTTTTCGCGGGAGCAATACAATCCGCGAGGCGATGCATTCAGTATTTCTCTATCATGCCATACAGGCAGGGATGGATATGGGCATAGTAAATCCGGGACTGCTTATGGTATATGATGATATCCCGAAAATCCTGCTTGGGATTGTGGAAGATGTTGTCTTGGCCAGGAAACCGGAATCATCAGAAAAGCTGATCCGTATTGCTGGGGATCTCCGCACTAACCCTGCTGCTGCATCCGGGGGAAAGGGTGTAAAAGCTGTGGTAAATGATGAGGAGTGGAGAAAGCAGACTGCAGACAAACGGCTGACCTATTCACTTGTACGCGGGATAACAGAATACCTTGAAGGAGACCTTGAGGAAGCAAGAATATCAGCTTTCAGGGAGGGATTTCCCACCCTCTCCCTTGTTGAAGGGCCTCTTATGGACGGCATGAATCATGTGGGCAAACTCTTTTCCGAGGGGAAAATGTTTTTACCCCAGGTAGTGAAAAGTGCCCGGGTAATGAAGCAGTGTGTGGATTATCTCAGACCTTTCATTGAAAAGGAGCAGGGGGGCGTAAGCTCTTTTGCGGGGAAAATTCTTCTGGCAACGGTACGCGGCGATGTTCATGATATCGGGAAAAATATAGTGTCGGTTATTTTAGCCTGTAATAATTTTGAGATTGTGGATCTTGGTGTAATGGTTGAACCTGAAGCAATTGCCGACGCTGCGGAAAAAGAAAAGGTTGATATTATCGGTTTGAGCGGGTTAATAACGCCATCCCTTCATGAAATGAAGCATACCGTAGCAGAACTGAATAAAAGGAAAATCTTTGTACCTGTCCTTGTTGGCGGGGCAACGACATCCCTTGAGCATACCGCCCTGGATATTGCCCCGGAAAGCAGGAACCCGGTATTGTACGTTCCAGACGCATCAAACAGTGTTAGAATTGCTTCCCGGTTGACGCGAGCGGGAGAGAGAGAAGCCCTGATCAGGGAAACCCGGGAAGTGTATGAGAATATACGCATTAAGGAGCAGGAGAAAGATACCGTTGTACTGATTCCGCTTCAGGAATCCAGAAATATGCGTTATAAAAAGGATCGGCAATCAGTGTATATCCCGAAAACAAGCGGGGTAACGCTGTTCAAAGATATTTCTCTGGGAGAATTGCTGCCCTTTATAAACTGGAAAATGTTGTACCATGCATGGAAACTGCCTTTCAGCTCAAAAGAGGCAGAAGAACTAAAGAAGGATGCGTTGAAAATTGTGTCAGATTGTGATAAACATGAGAATTTTATCCCTCGTGCAGCGGTAGGAATATTTCCTGCGGCTGCTGATGGGGACGATGTTGCGGTATTTGATACGGGGGACAACGGGAAACTTCTTGTTAACCTTCACTTTCTCAGACAGCAGAGTGCCTCGAATATGTCTATGTCACTCTCTGACTATATACTGCCGGGGGCGAGTAACGGTAAACCACAGGATTATATCGGGGTTTTTGCAGCAACAGCCGGGTTGGAAATAAAGAATGAGATTGATTCATACCAGCGGGAAGGGGATACGTATCGAGCCCTGCTCCTTCAAATGACTGCTGATAGATTGGCAGAGGCACTTGCTGAGATGATTCATCTAAAAATTCGAAGTGATCTTTGGGGATATTCGAAAAACGAAACAGTTGATCCTGAAAGCCTGTCAAAAGAACTTTTTCCTGGGATTCGTCCTGCTGCAGGATATCCTTCAGCACCTGATCATACAGAGAAGGAGTTGATTTTTTCTCTTCTCGGAGGGGAGGAAAATACCCGGATAACCCTGACAGAGACATTTGCCATGAATCCGGCTGCGTCTGTGTGCGGATATGTATTCAGTGATACACAGGCAGCACATTTTTCCGTCGGGAAGATTGATCAGGATCAGTTGAGCGATTATGCTGAAAGAAAAGGGTGGACTATGGATGAAGCCCGACGATGGCTGGCACCGCTGCTTTAATTATTTATTAGGAATAGGTGAGGAAAAGAATGAAAGTTACAGAAATACTAGCAACTGCAAAAAAGCCGCTGTTTACCTTTGAACTGCTGCCGCCGCTGAAGGGACATCAGATGGATAAGATATCTGAGGCAATAGAGATGCTGATGGAATATAATCCTTCTTACATTAATTTTACCTACCACCAGCAGGAAGTTGTCTATATTGAACGGAAAGATGGATTGGCAGAGAGAAGGGTTCTCCAGAAACGGCCGGGAACTGTCGCACTTTCTGCTGCTGTAAAATACAAATATAATATTGAAGTAGTACCTCACCTTCTTTGCGGGGGTTCAACCGCTGAGAATATAGAAAATGAACTTATTGAACTGAATTTTCTGGGAATTGATAATGTGTTTGCATTGAGAGGGGATCCCCCCCACGGGGAGAGAAGATTTATACCTACTAAGCAGGGGCACAGCTATGCGAATGAGCTTGTACAGCAGGTTTCTTCCATAAATGAGGGAAGATATCTTGATGCAGGACTAAAAAATCCAAAAAAGACAAATTTCTGCATTGGCGTGGCAGGGTATCCGGAGAAGCATGCGGAAGCCCCGAATATGGATCACGATATTGCGATGCTGAAACAAAAGATCGAAGCCGGTGCTGATTACATCGTAACTCAGATGTTTTTTATCAACTCACGTTTTTTTGAGTTTGTAAACCGCTGCAGGGCGGAGGGAATCAATGTCCCGATAATACCGGGAATTAAACCGTTGTCAGCGCGCTCTGATATAAAACTGATCCCGCAGACGTTCAATATCGATTTACCGGGGGAGCTGTATACCGCAGTAGCCGGGTGTAAAACAAATGCCGAGGTAAGGGAAATCGGGGTTGATTTTGCAATAC
>JAGLNY010000358.1 GCA_023139255.1 Spirochaetales bacterium | reverse complement strand
TACCGAGAAGAATCCCTGCCGCAAAGACCATCCATACTTCAAGATTTCCCATAATCGCTGTAACGCCGACAGTTGTAACAAAGATTCCACGTAAAAGATCCATAAGGATGATGATTCTCTTCCGGTTATGCCTATCGGCTACAACACCGGCAAAGGGAGAGATAAGGACCCTGGGTATCATTGATACCGCCATCAGTGTTCCCATCAGCCCGGTTGATCCTGTAACAGCCAATATCCAGAATCCCAGCGCTAATTCATAAAGCATGTCTCCCAGAAGAGAGACGAGCCCTCCCTGCCAGAGAAGCAGGAAATTTTTATTCCAGAGTTTTTCAGGCAATTTGATTGACGATTCATTCTGAGTAAGCAAAGTCTCACCTTCCATGCAGCCCTCCCTATCGCCTATATATACTACTATACTTTTCAGGGTATTTGTTGATAATTTTAAGTGACAGAAAGCAGTGCCGCAAAGCGTGTCTATAAAGTGTCAACAAAAAGGATACGTTTCATCATTTCATTGATTTTACGATTAGCCTTCCATCCCGAAGTCTTTTGAAAGCTTTGGTTATCATGGTATAGCTGACAATCCCTGCAAGCCCGTTCCCGGCCACAATACCAAACCAGACTCCATAAATACCCCAGTCAAATACATATACGAAAACAAGTACTGCCGGTACTCCAAGGAAAATCAGTCTAAGAAGAGAGAGAAACAGAGCCGGCAGCGGGTGACCGATAGCCTGGAAAATACTTCGCGCAAACACTCCCAAAACAGCAAACAGCATACTGAAGGCCAGAACCTGCGTCTCCCGTATTGCATAATCAACTACTTCAGGAATATCACTGAGGCTGCGGAATAGAAAGGGAGAAAATAACACAAATAAACCCGCGAGAACTATCACTGACCCGGATCCGATAAAAAGAGATTTTTTCCAACTCTCCTCACATCGATCCAATTTTCCACGTCCCGAGTTCTGGCCTACAATGGTAACCAGCGCAGAACCAAGCGCAAATACCGGAATAAATAATAACTGCTCAAACCGTCCATAGAGAGCGAATGCGGTTAATGCTAATTCATCGATAGCTATAATGATACGGTTATAGATAAGAAAAGTCAGTGACATGACAATCATGGAAATTGCCTGTGGAAAACCTACAGTTATAATCTCTTTAATTACCGGCATGCTGATATTTTTTAGTTTCCAATGGATAGGCACCCGGGTTTTCTTTTTCACAAATAGTGTAACAACATAGAGCGCGGAGCCAACCTGCGCAATAACTGTTGCAAGGGCTGCTCCGCGGACTTTCAGGTCGAGAAGGAAAATAAATATGGGATCCAGGATTATATTCCCTATGGTACCGATTATCATTCCCCACATCATGTATTTCATCAAGCCTTCGCCCTGCAGAACCCCGAACAGGATATTCCCGATAAACATTAACACAACACCCGGTACGATATACTGTAAATACTCCAGTCCGTGAACCGCGTAATCTCCCTCTGCCCCGAGAAGCCCAATTATTTTATCATCAAATAGATATGTCCCGATAAGAAAGAATATTGAGATGATAGCGGAAATTGCTATGCCTGATTCGGCTGTTTTATCAAGAACCTCATGATTTTTTTCCCCGATTGCCCGGGCAACCATGGAGCTGGTCCCAACCATCAAGCCATTGGATACGGCGATCCCTAAAAAAATGAGAGGAAAGACAATCCCTGTCGCACCGAAGTAGGAGGGATCGGATTTGTCAATCAGGCTGATGAAAACAGCATCTACAACATTATAGATCAGTTGAAACAGCATCCCTGCTGCAATAGGCAGTGCGAGTTTAATGAGCAGGGGAGTTATCCTGCCGTCGAACATACCGGGAATCTCTTTTCCGGTTATCCTCTGTTCCTGCGCCTTATCTTCCGTTACAGATTCGGATGTTAGTTCTGGGGCAAGTGGAGGTGTATTTTTTTCGTTTTGGTCAATTTTTTGTTCAGTTTTTTTCTTTTGCATAAAGGGGAAATTATGCTTTTATTTAAAAAGGGTCAATCACTAGTTTTCTATTTTTCACATTTGATGCATTTTGCGCCTGAGTCATTTGAAAGAGGTACTAGTTACACAGCACTTGGATATACCCCATCCATGAATTAATAGATTGATGAAACTAATAGGAATCTTAATTTATTAATAAAAACCATCTTGACCTTGTGTATCCTGTGGGATACTATATATCTTATGATAGAGATTCGCCAAACAGAAACATATAAAAAATGGTTTAAATCATTGAAAGACAGAAAAGCGCGTGTCCGCATTGATATTCGTATAAAGCGAATATCATTAGGAAATCCGGGAGATGTAAAACCTGTTGGAAAAGGAGTCTCTGAAATCCGAATAAATTATGGGCCTGGATATCGAATCTATTATGTACAAAGGAATAACATAATAGTAATATTGCTTACTGGCGGTAATAAATCAACACAATCAAGGGATATTCAGAAAGCACATGAACTTGCCCGAAATGTGGAGGAGTAATATGAAAAAAGAAATTACAACTTTATGGGATGCTGCAGAGCATCTTGAAAATGAAGAGGATATGGCAGCTTATCTGGAAGTTGCGCTCGAAGAAAATGATCCCTCTTTAATAGCAGCTGCCCTTGGTGATATCGCACGAGCAAAGGGGATGTCAAAAATAGCATCCGAAACCGGTCTTGGTCGTGAAAGTTTATACAAAGCCTTGTCACCAGAAGGAAATCCAGAATTTTCGACAATTCTTAAAGTAATAACTGCTCTTGGTCTGCATTTGCATGCTGTTTCAGGAAGAATTAAATCAACTGTTTAATATACTTTTTTTGAATGTTAATTTATTTATAATACAGAGTTTCTGGAGAGAAGATTCAAATCACTCCAGAATTTTTATTGGCATTCGAGATAGATTTAGTAGAAACATTTCCCACCTTCTTCGGGACAGTTCATAAATGTTTTTATCTATTAAATTGAGCACTCTCCTCTTCCCCCTCAATCCAGTTGACATTTTTCCTGTTTTTTACTATTTTTTCTATGTTCACAATGTTTATGAACTTTAGTAATATTATTGAATTTACCTGCGATGAAAAGGAAACAGGATGCTGGCAAGTTTTATTATAGTTTTTCGGGAAGTACTGGAAGCTGCGTTAATATTGGGAATTATCCTGAGTTACATTCATCGGGCAGGTCGTCCGGATCTCCGTATAAAAATCATACTTTCAGCCCTTGCGGCAATCGGGGCTAGTATTATCGGTGCGATTCTTTTCAACACTCTCTCAAATGGATTCAGCGGCAGGGCTGAGGAGGTGTTTGAGGGAATAGTTATGATTGCCGGTGCAATTTTGGTCACAACCATGATTTTATGGATGATGAATGAATCTGATAAGGTAAAAAAGCTTGAAAACAAACTTGAGAACAGCCTTACCAGTGGTCGAATAACTACGCTCCTGGCAATTGTGTTTATCTCCATTTTCCGGGAAGGTATAGAGATCGTTATCTTCCTCACTACCCTTACTGCAAAAAACAGCAGCGGATTAATTACTGGAAGTTTGCTGGGTTTTGCTGCAGCTGCATTTCTGGGATTACTGATATTTGTATGGGGAAAAAAGATCTCACTTTCAGCCTTTTTCCGGTCAACAAATATCCTTTTAATCCTATTCGCAGCCGGCATGCTCGCTTATGGCATACATGAACTGCATGAAGCAGGAGTTATTCCACCGGTAATTGAACACATTTATGATATCAACCCGGCTGTTAATACTGATGGTTCCTATCCAATTTTTCATGAAAAAGGGGCTGTCGGCAGCATACTGAAGGGATTATTTGGGTATAACGGAAATCCCGCTCTCGTTGAGACAATTGTTTATTGGTTATATCTCATAGGAATTGTTACCTTCCAGATTACCTATAAAAAGCGGTCTGCTAAAAATAACCCAAAATTGAGAACCTCATAGTTTGACGTATTCTGCTCTTGAAGCCTGCAATTGTCATTAGCTGCATCTTCCTGTATGATGCCGTTGATGAATCTGATATCAATTGAAAACCTGGCAAAAACCCTAAAGGACTCCCCTCTCTTTGAGCAAGTATCATTGGGCATAGATCTTCACGATCGTATCGGTCTAATCGGGAACAACGGGACGGGAAAAACCACCTTCCTTCGACTCCTGGCAGGTGATCTTGAACCGGATGAGGGGACAATTGCCCGAAACCGGGAACTGAAAATCAGCATCCTGGAACAGCATCCCCAGTTCACTACAGGCTCGAATATTCTAGATGCACTCTACACAGGAACTTCAGAAAGTATCAGGCTGCTTAACGCCTACCGTACATGCCTGGAATCATATCAGCATCACGAAAGTTCCGGGAAAAAACTAGCTGAATTAACGGAGATGATGGACAAAGCACATGGATGGGAAATTGAGAACACCTACCAATCGCTATTAACAGAACTTGATGTTACAGATTTCAAGCAACAGATTGATCAGCTTTCCGGCGGAATAAAGAAGAAAGCAGCCCTGGCCCGGTCACTTGCCTCACAACCAAACCTGCTGATCCTTGATGAACCAACCAACCATTTGGATATTCAAACCATTGAATGGCTCGAAAAATATATCATCACATCACGATTAGGCTGCATCGTTGTCACTCACGACCGCTATTTTCTGGACTCAACCTGTACAAAGATTTTTGAAATTGACAGGAAAAAGATATTCACCTACGAAGGCAGCTACACTACATTCCTCGAAAAGAAGGAGCAGCGGATTGAAGCGGAAAAAGCTGGTCAAAACAAGATTGAGGCGATCCTGCGGGTTGAGCTGGAGTGGCTGAAACGGGGACCAAGGGCTAGAACGGGTAAGGACAGAGGCAGAAAACAGCGTATCCAGGATCTTATGGACAGCAGGATAAGCAGGGAACTGGAGCAATCTGAATTTTCTTCCAGCCACCGTCGTCTAGGCAAAAAAGTCCTGGAACTGACTTCTATTGAGAAGTCTTATGATGGGAAAAAGATCATTCAGCCATTTACCTACAGCTTCAAACAGGGTGAGCGTATCGGGCTAATCGGTCCGAACGGGTCGGGAAAAACAACTTTTCTGGATATGATCACAGAATCTATATCCATAGACAATGGAAAGATCGACAAGGGGATCAATACTGTTTTTAGTTATTACGATCAACTGAACAGACCGCTTACCGAAGAGCTTACAGTTCTTGAGTATATCAGCAATATTAGCGAACAGATTGCCTTCGAACCTGGCCGGACTATTAGTGCTGCCCGCTTTCTTGAGATGTTTGGTTTTACTGCATCTTTTCACCGTATTACAATTTCCCGATTATCGGGGGGTGAGAAGCGGCGCTTGTTTTTGATAAGTATACTGATAAAGAACCCGAATT
>JAGLNY010000357.1 GCA_023139255.1 Spirochaetales bacterium | reverse complement strand
CAAAAAGATCACTTATCAGGACTTCATTTATGTCCATTCACAAAGATGATGAGCTGGACTGGTTCCTGGAAGTAGCAGAGCAGGAAGGGAAAAAACTGGGGATTATCTAGGAGTCACGCCAATTTATGTAATTACTACTGAGTAAAGACACAAATATGTTCAGCAAAAGCCTGGCTGAAGGTCTCTTTTTTACCGGTGTTTTTCGAGACAAGGGTAATAGTATCCTCCAGAACTTTGGAAACATCATACATCATTCCCGGCATAACCCCAATCTCAAAGCATGAATGAAGAAGACCGGGAATCCGTTCACCTTCCTCGGTAATACGAACGATTTCAACCGTACCACCGGGTTTTGATTCAGAGAGACGGGGGGCATTGAGAATTTTCCCGGCATTCGGGTTATCAGGGAAGGGGTTGCCGTGCGGGCAGGTTTTCGGAAATTCCAGATAGGTATCCAGGTGATTGATAAACTCAGGGGATACTTTATCCTGCAAATGTTCGGCCTCACTATCTGCAAGTTCCCAGGGAAAATTGAGATTCTTCACCATCAGGTACTCCAGTAAATAATGTCTTTTCAGAAGTTCCTCTGCCAGGGTCACCCCCTCACTAAGCAGGATAATCATCCCGTACTTATCCTGTTCAACCAGATTGAGTTTTTTCAGGCGGAGAACCGCCTGAGACACCGCCGAAGCTGAAACACCGATATGGTCGGAAAGTCTCCTGTTATTACAGTAGGAATAATCACGTAAAATCAGGTAGATTTGAGTGATATATTCTGATACTGCAGGATATTTTTTCGTTAACTCGTTTACTGTTAAGCTCATACAGTACCTTACCATATTACTTCTGTAATTTCGAGTGCAATTGACAGTTTTCCTTCCGGCGTTTTTTCCTATCAGAAAAACGCTGCCGCATCCAGTTTATTGTGACCCTTTCTCCGCCCCAGAGCTGCCAGACTCACGTAAATTACTATACATATAATTCCTGCCACAGCAATCCAGCCAAGGGAATGGCCGGAAGCAATTTGATAAAACAGAACCGAGACAATCCATGCCAGGAGTGTCAGATACACAACAAGCAGTGTCCCGTATAGTTTTCCGATTTCCCGCAAAGTTACTCCCAAAACTGCCACACAAGGAAAATAGACAAGAACGAACAACATATACGCGTATGCTGAAGCTGGTGTAAAACGGGATCGCAAGGCGGCAAATGTCTCACTCTGTGCATCAATCGCTTCTGATACTGAAGCCTCACTTCCTGAGACAATCTGCAACCCTAGAGGATCTAAAACCCCTTTAATCAAGCCAAGAAAATTCTGTCCCAGTACCTGAAAAGCTCTTCCTGCCTCTCGTAAAATAATAGATTGACCATCCTTCAGCCTGTTGTTAGCCTGCTCTAGACCAGCATCATGAGAATCTGTATAAAGGCTGTTCAAAGTACCGATGATAGCCTCTTTCGCAAAAATGCCTGTGAAAAGCCCCACAGTTGCCGGCCAGTTTTCTTCAGTAATTCCCATTGGTATAAAGATGGGGGTAATTGTTTTTCCTATAACAGATAAAACTGATTTTTCTGAATCATCGTTACCGAAGGTTCCATCAGTTCCCCAGCTGTTTAAAACGGTGAGAATTACTACCACAATCATAATTACTTTTCCAGCCCGGAAAACAAAGATTCTCAACCTTCCTGCCGCATTCTTCAGCACTTTTCCTATATTAGGCACATTGTATTCCGGCAGCTCCATAATAAACGGTGAAAAAGATCCTTTAAAAAGCGTGTTTTTCATAATCAACCCGGTAAGTACAGCAAGCAGTATTCCTGCAATATATACCGAAAATACTATCAATCCTGCATGCCGGCTGAAAAAAGCCGCTGCAAACAGTGCATATACCGGAAGCCTGGCACCAC
>JAGLNY010000356.1 GCA_023139255.1 Spirochaetales bacterium | reverse complement strand
CTCAGACCATTGAACAAGCATTTCCTTATTCTCGTACGGCGGTTTTGGCGGCTCATAGCCGGTCTGCTCTTTGAAAAGCCTGGTACATTCAGGACAATAGCAGCCATCCTGCATGAAAATAGGTCCATCAAGAAACAGGCCGTCAATATTATACCTACCAAGGTCAGCGGCAATTTGCAGGGCGATCTTGCGAAAATTGCTGTTGACGCATATTCCCCAACCGCGACCGTAATGCATAACTATGGGTTTACCGTCAGGACCACACTGAGCCCATTCCTGATATTTTTCAGCTCCGTGGTGGACATTGAAATATACAATTACACGGATCCCTTCTTGATGGGCAATTTCAAGATGTTCGGTCAGCTGATCCTGCTGTACTTTGGTTCTTGCAGAGGTCTCAAAATATAATTTATCCAGATCAATACCGCTGTTGTATCCCATTATATGTAAGTGCTTGGTATTGGCATGCATGATCTTTTGCTGACTGATCTCTTTCCGTGAATTACGGCCAGGTATTACAAACTCGCCAAAATTGTCAATCAACTCCACAATACGTAGAGGTTTCTGATACCATTTTCCTTCTTTAGTCACTTTTTACTCCTTTAAATAATCACTTTGCCTGAAGCTTTACAGCAGGCAAGTCTTCCCAATGTTGCACAGTTTACATCTAAGTAAGTTATGTCCTTTCTTATATAATATCTTCCGGGAACATCTATTTCACATTCGCAAATTGCACCATTGTCCCATATTGATGTTGCCATACGTGCGGCCAGGGTATAGTCTATGATTAATTCCCCTAAATCCGAATTTAGAAATTTTTTAAACAACAATCCCACTTGAGCCGCTGCCGCATCATCCATATCTCCCTTAGAGGAAAGAGCCGAATCGCTCTCATATCCCTGTTCAAGTTGTAAATAATAGGCCGATCCGTTATCTGATTGTTGTAAATAAAATTGTGGGGCATAGGGATAAGCTTGTGTAGTGAGCATAGCCAATACCCCGGCCTCTCTTGCTTTCTCTAAATTTTCTTCCTTACGCTCAGGATCCAGCATCGCCCTCATGACATACCCGGTTGCCAGCATTGATCTGAAAGACGAAGAATTCGCTGGTGCTTCGGCGCCGGATAGTGTTGACAGCCTTTCAGGAGATAAATGATCCAGGAATTCAATTTGCTTTCTCACAAATTCCCTTAGCTTGTCCGGCTTAATCGTCTTTATTGATTTTTCCTGTTCCAGAAAGTCCGCTAACTCCAACACCTCTATTCCCAACGGCATCTGCATGAAGTGTTCCGGGTCATTACTAAAGGGTTTTAGGTTCCAGTACATATACCACCAGTGAAGCCTGCCATCCGGAAATTGAGCCTGCATCTTGAATAGAGGCAGGGTAAACCGTATTCCATATTCCAGGCATTCAATGGCACGTCCTGTTTCTCCTGTTTTCTTGAATGCAGAATAGCCATGAAGACATGTGCGTATTGCATCTAACTGACTTGTCACTTTACAGATATTTATTGCATCTTCAGCATATTTGTCACTGTCTTTGAAATTATAATGGCGATGCCCCCCGGCTACTGAATAATCCGAACCAAGCAGTATGCCCCCATCTTCAAAGACATGATTTAGTCTCTCATATGCTTCAAGCATATTAAATAATGCTCTCTTATAGCGTTCATCATTATAAAGCATTATAGCAGCACTTAAAAATACGCCTATTCTGATTCCATAAGAACAACACCCCGCTACTTCCTCTCCATAGTGATTTATTCTTAATTCCAACGTATCCGGATAATATGCATAAGGAAATATTCCTTTAAGCGGCAATTCTTTGTATTGCATTTTAAGAAGCAACTCCCCTACCGGTTGAAGTTGATCCGGCATATCCCCAATTGCAAATATTCTACGGTCACTCATGCCTTGTGAAGATTCCGCTTTTATTTGATGCTCACCTTTTTTTAGTAAAACCTGAGTATTAAACCCTCTCTCATGGGATTTTGTATCCAGAGTTTCCCCATCAATAGTAACTATTACCGGCTCTTTGCTGTGGACTAAAATATCCTCCTCATGACCCGCTCTCAAATATGGATTTACAGCAAGCATTACCGGGTTCTCAAGAACGCGTATTTCAATTTCATCCCTCTTAACTCTTCCCCTGGCTGCTATCTCAAGCCTGTGCCCCCCCATTCTCTTTCTGTCTGTTTCAGCTTTAATATCCCAGTGCTGATATTTGGAAATTAACTTCACACGGGGCATTCTTCCCTCTATATCAGTTACTACTGTCTCAGATCCTACAGTAGTATTATAATCCCGGATATAATCCATATATCCGCGTCCTTGATCCGGTTCCTCGTGTGTTCTGTAAATCGGGTACCATAATGATTTAACCTCTGTAATCCTGGCTTCTACAGGGTATTCTACCTTTAAAATAATTTTATCTTCTTTTAACTGTATCTCCATCCCTGAAGCCGGGAGTTTTTGCCCCCCCCCTGATTCCGGCTGATAGATAATTCCCTTTATCTCGATTTTGTTTTCTTTTTCTGAAAAAATTACTTCTTTGGGCTTATTAAATAGTATCTCTTTCCCCAAATTCGGGTCCCCACTATCACCTTTTACAAGAAACGGGTAATATGTCTCAACTTTCCCCAGGGTGTATATCCTGCAGCAAGGAATAATTCCCCACATTCCTGTTCCCATTGTCTCATTCCAGGGGGTATCATACAAAAGCTGCTGAAATGTCCCAAACTTTCCATAGGTATACAGTCCTACAATCCTCGGCCTTAAAGTATCAACCAAGACACTCAGGTTATCATTTGAAAGTAAATAGTAGTCATCAAATAAGCATTGGGTCTTTAATACCCCACACTCTTTTAGAATTTCTCCCAGTTCTTTTCCGTTGCCAAAACCAAGATCCTGAATCATCTTTCACCTCCTATAGCTTTGTTCACATAAGTTTTTGGACAAGCTCGAATGCACCCTGCTTTAGAATATTCTCACCATCAGGGGTTATGATTGAACACATTGGACCATACCCGCCTTCTTTAAAATCTTCCTTTGTAGCGAGATAACTGCAATAGCCGTTAACCCCGGTCAATACTATCAAATTTTCTCCAATAGTCTCTTCTCGCAGCCAGCGAGTTGTCTGCATATACGCCTCATCCGGTAATCCCAATATAATATGATTATTCAGACGTATCCCTATCAAATCTACAGGGAATTCCATGCGCCACAAATCATCCTCTGTAGGACATACCCAAGTGTTTAGCATAAGATCAATCCAGGAATAGCGGGAAGCTAAATCTCCTGTGCGTTTCAAGTCAGCAATGTCAGGTTTATCTGCTTTCTTAATTCTCCTGCACAACTCTTCTTCTTTGATTTTAGCTTCTTCCCCGCTCATCTGAAGATCCTTATGAAGGGGCAGCGTTACTTGCGTGGTAATAAAATCAAATCGTTCCAGAAGGTGGAATTTACTTCCACTTTTATTAAATTTGCACACTACTGCCTCAACCAGACTTTCTCCTATTCTTTCTATTTCCTTCCAGCTAAATTCCCTGTTTAAGAATCTCAAGTTTCCCGCAGGTCCGCAAACGTATGCAGCAATTCCGCCTATCTTATTCTCCAGAGCCTTCCTTATGGATCTTGCTATGCCGGCACTATAGCCTTCCACTGAATGGAGCGCTAAATCCAGATGAGCGGAAAAGCGTAACAAGCTTCCCATAATATCCCCATTTATTTCCCGAAAAACCAAAAGTTGAGCAAGAGGGTCTACCGGCCCGTCATAATAAATCTGCTCCTGGAATTCTTCAACATTTTCCACTATTTTTTTTACATCCCCAGTTATGAAATCTTCCGAGGAAGCTTGCATGGGAGTAGAAAATATCATGGATCCCGGGTTTTCCAACCAGGATTTTATACAAGCCAGGACCATGTGTCTCGCCTCAGGCTTGTCTTCTTCCATATGATATCCATCCCAGAAAGTTAACGCGCCTATTTCTTTATTAATGGACTTTGTTCTATTCATACTGAACTTTTTACCTACATCTACAGTTACAAAAGACAATTCACATTCTTTTGCGTTATCAATAGCTTTTAAAACGGCCGGCACACACCTTTCAACCAGATGAGGTATAATTAAACTAACCGCGGGCTCTTTAGGTCCCGCGTGAGCCTGCAAACAATGGGTAATAATATTCGCGGGATCCAAACTAACTTTCCTGCCAAGTAACCTCCTGAACCTGCGTGAGCTGTCCCGGGTAATGTAGCTGAAATCCAAAGCTATAAAAAGGACTTTAACTCCCCCGTTTTCCAGGTAGATCAACCGTGCCTCAATATCATCATGAAAGGAGAACCGTTCTTCTGTTTTATTAATACATCCATTAAGAACAACTTTCGAAAACCCGCAAAGTACCATGTAGTATCTCCTTTTAATTTTCCAAAAGCGAAAAGGAATTTCCGAATAATATGTTTTCCTTTTGCTGTTTGGATATTGATAGAGAATGTATAATATCCAAATTATACTTCAGGCTAAACGCGCCGAATCCAATATCTGAGCCGAATAGTATTCTCGAGCCGTTGAGTTCCTTACAAAGTCTTTCTAATGCCGGGGCAGAGAAATTTGTGCCGATATAAATATTCTTATGCTTTTTAACTGCAAGAATAGATTCTATGTAATAATCTTTTAAACCGCCATGTCCCAATACGATTTTTAAATTCGGGAAGTGATATGCCAGATTTGCAATTTGTAGAGGTTCGCAATATGGCGGCGTGCCGTCGTGGAATACTAAAATCATCCCTAACCTGTCCGCGTGTTCCGCAATCATTAACATTTCATCTGATACTACTGAAAACCCCTGAAGCCAGGGGTGAAATTTTATGCCTTTAATTCCAAAATCATTTTTACATCTTGTTATTTCAGCAATCGACTTATCAATTTCGTTTGGGTGTACGGTACAGAAAGGAATTAATCTATCTCTATACTGCTCAGTTAATTTTATCAAATCATCGTTTGCCTTTCTAAAATCACCCCAAAAACCATTTAGGGTAAATACCACTGTCCTGATAACCCCGTTTTCATCCATATCATGTATGATTTCTTCAGGAGACATACCTTTCATACCTTTCCATTCAGTAAATAGATGTCCATGAAAATCTATTATCATTTTCTGCTCCCCAATAATGTCTCCGCGTTTGATACAAATAAGCATTCTCGCTGTTCAGCACTCAGATCCAGTAGTTTTATTTTGTTTACTTCGACGCTCAATTTGCTTTCGGGGATATCAGAACCAAAAACAACTCTATCAATCCCTAACTTTTCTATAAGTGACTTTATAAGATCCGGTCCTGCATGAGAGGTCTCTGCATATATATTTTCGGCTCTTTCCATGACAGGAATAACGTCATACCAAAAATCCGAGTGCCCCATATGGCCCATTATGAAATTGATTGCCTTATGCCGTTCCGCAAGTTCCAATAATTGAAACGGCAACGCGTTCCCCATTGTACCAGTGTGGGCATATACGGGAATTCCATATTCAGAAGCCACTTGCAATAACGGGTCAACTATATCTTCACAAAGCATAAAGCCCTGGAGGATTGAATGTATCTTAAGACCAACCAGGCCTTTATCCAAAGCCCTCTTTAGTTCATCTATGCTGTCTCTTCCAAACCATGGATTTGAAACTGCAAATCCATAAAATCTCTTATGATATTTTTGTACTAACTCAATTATGTAATCATTACCTTCCCTGTTTTTAACGTTTATGAACTCATCAACAGGACATATAACGCATTTATCTATCTCATATTTATCCATAAGTTCTATCAATCTCTCTGTAGACAGATTTTTCCTCGATCCTCTTCCAACATGTACATGGAAATCAATAATATTCATTTTATGTTCCTTTTCTTTACAGGCGGATAGTAAATTAACAAATATGATATCCTTTCCGATTTGCCTATATATATCTCCCCGTTTCTTCCGACTGAGAGAGCAGATATATCATAACATATCCAATTTTTCGGGAAATGAACCATCGGAATCCCAAGATCTTTCACTTCTCCGTTTTTTGGATTTAATGCAAACAGGTGCGATACCTTCTCAGGAGCGCCTGCACAGCCATAAATCATACCATCATTCCCTATTACCAATGACCGTATTCGATGATCAGGAATGGGTCTGCCGTATCCAGTTAGTTCAAGCGTTGCTGTATTCAATCTGAAAATTGTCCCTAACGTTGTCCCGCCATATATATATTCATTTCCATCGTATACCAGTGAGTCTATATGGTTTAGGTATTCCATGCCCTTTGGCGACGGTAATTGTATATCCAAAATTTCCAGTGCATTATTACCAGTGTTATAGCAAAATAAAAGACAATTTCTACTTGAACCGAAAATATTCCCCTTTTTGTCGATAGCTATTGCATTGGATTTCCCTGCTTTTTCTATTTCTTTTACTATTTTCAATGACCTTGTATCTATATTAAATGAAAATAATTTAGATGTATTCTTTGTAATACCATATATAATATTTGTTTCGGATTGCAGTACGGCCGAAGCTACCTCTTCTTCAACAGATTCATCAAAAAACTCTATTTCGTTTACTTTATATGTCCAAATAAGAGAATACTCCCCCTCTGGTACGTATCTAAAGATCCTTCCTGATGGATTCAATATTCCGTATATCACTCCGTCTTTATCTACCATCAAATTTCTACAAGCAGAATCTTTACCTAAAATTCCTATATCCACCACATGCTCCGCCGCAGGGGATGGATCATAATAGAATAAATGGGATTGTTTGCCCGATGTAGCTCCATAAATTTTTTTAGAAGATTTTCCTGTAATTAATGCAGTTATCGCAGATTCGCCGTTTGAAATTGGTTTTGTTACTCCATAATTTCCAAGTTCCCTCAAAGCCAAAGATCCTTCAGTAATAAAGGCGAACCCTCCTTCCCTAAAATCTTCTGTGGCAAGCATCATTTCCGACTGTTGAAGATGATATTCTTCTTCACCTATGTCTTTGGTTCTGTTCCGCATAGCCCCCCCTAATTGATCTTATTTACATTTATCATAATTACTCCAGGCACCGATTTCATATTGACATCCGCAAAAAGTAAAGTGCTTTGGTCTTTGGATATCGCGCCCTCTGAAAGCCACGCCGAACTGATATTATTACACTTTAACTCGCAGATAACAGTTTTTTCATTTGTCTTTGTATCCAGCCTGACAAGATAAGTCGATTTCCAGATAATATTGCATCCATAGAATATCCATCTATTTTTATATAATACAGGTGCCTGAACATATGGTGGTGTCCACGTTTTTCCATCCCATCCATCAGGCCATCCGAAACCATAATCTTCTATTAAACCTTCTTTTCCCTCTTCCGGGTTATATCTGAATATATGGCCGTCATAATAGCCTGTTGCACACACGAAGTCCTCTCTAAACTTCTTAACATTAAAAAAGAAGTTATACAGGTTCTCTCTTCCTTCTATTCCGGGAACCCTTATGGATAATTCTTCAAACTCATCATCATCCGGTAAGTACCTAAAGAATCGGCCATTATCATAAGATCCATATATTCTGTCCCTCTTATCTTTAAATATATCCATGCCCCCCAACGTCCCTATTCTCCCTAGTAATCGGGATGTTCTCCTCTCAAAATCAAATTCGTATAAACAGTGTCTTGGATAGCTTACTAAATATGCCTTATTAAGACTCTCAACTATTTCCATACTCCTGCATCCTTCATAAGGAATAGCCAGACCCAGATATTCAACGTCACCTGAATCCATCTGTACTCTAAACATCTGGGCTCCCCTGTATCCGAAATGAGGATCTCCAAAAGTTCCATTTACTTCAAATATTGACTGCTCATAATTAGGGGCTGTACAATGGCTGACACCGTATAAATAACCATTAGATGTCTCTCTTAAGGAAGTATGGATTTTACTCTGGGGAATCCGCCCGGAATTCCATGGGTCACCGGAAAGTTCTCCAATATCCAATAAATCCCATAATTTGTTATTTTTTATATCATAACGCAACAAATGCGCACTGGAAGCGGCGCCCTCACTACAGCTGCTGAAATATATGTTACCATCACTACCCGCGTGAATTGCCCACAAGCTGTCATGATTATTGTCCACATTCCACGTTAGTATTTTAAGAAAGCCTTCTTCTTTTATTTCAAATTGTATGGATTTCATTTAGATTATAACCTCGCTGCAACCAGCCGCGAAAAATATTTCACCGCAGATATTGCTTGATCAATAAATATTCACTACATGTAAATATGCTACTACTAATTAAATAGAGGTATATTGCTTTTGTCCACTGATTAACTTGTTAAAAAAAAGGATTATCTTGCGAACGAATCAGTTATACTTGAAATTCATAATTTGAAAAGTGTAAAATTACATACCGCTGGTAAAATTGTGCATATTGCACAGGAGGAATGATATGAATAACGATTTACGTATTGAAACAGATTTATTAGGTGATATAAAATTGCTTTCCAAAGCTCTATACGGAGCGCAAACACAGAGGGCGATTCTTAATTTCCCTGTAACTTCAGAAAAAACCATAGGGGATTACACTTGCCTTATCTATGGGTTAATAAAAATAAAACAAGCCTCTGCCCGGGTTAATGGCGATAATGGTTTTATGCCAATAAACATCACGAAGGCCATAATTGAGGCGTCAGAAACAGTTCTTCAGGGACATCTTTTTAATCAGTTCCCTATCCATTTCTTGCATGGGGGAGGCGGCACTAGTGCGAACATGAATGCAAATGAGGTATTGGCCAATCTATCTGAAGAAATATTGGGTGGTAAGAGAGGTCAATATAAGCAGGTCCATCCTAATGATCATGTGAATCTGCATCAATCAACGAATGATGTATACCCCACAGCCTGTCATATTGCAATAATACGTAAATGGCCTCAGCTCAGGGATTCCTTACAACGCCTGAGTCAAACATTCACGGAAAGAGCTGAAGAGCTGAAGCAGCAACCCAGAATTGCGCGCACCTGTCTTCAGGATGCTGTTGAGATAACCTTTGGTGATCTATTAAGCGGCTATGCCGCATTTGTGATCCGGGCAGGTAAACGAACAGAAACTGCTGTCAATAATCTCCATACTATCAACCTGGGAGGAACTATCGTCGGCAGAAAGATGGATGTGCCTGAAACATACCTGAAAAATATTGTTCCTGCCCTAATTGAAGTAACGGGTGATACAGAATACCGCCAGGCTGATAATCTTTTCGATGCAGCACAGAATTCTGATGATTTAGCAGCTGTTTCATCACAACTGAATCTGTTGGCTCGCGGGCTTGTTAAGATTGCAAAAGACTTCCGGTTTATGGGTTCAGGACCGGAAACAGGATTGGGAGAAATACGGCTTCCAGCCGTTCAACCCGGATCTTCTATTATGCCCGGTAAAATAAATCCGGTTATTCCCGAATTTCTTATTCAGATATGTTTTCAGGTTACCGGTAATTGCATGGCATCCGGACAGGCACTAGCTCATGGCGAATTGGATTTAAATATCTGGGAAAGCTCTATGGTGTTCAACATTCTCGAATCCATTGACCTTTTGAGTAAGGGAATTCAGGTATTTGAAGAAAAATGTGTCCATGGATTCAAAGTGGCGGAAGACAAGAATAATAAAAACGCAGATTCAATAATTCCTCTTCTTACGAAATTGATGCAAAAATATGGTTATTCAAAAATTAGCAGTGTCTGTAAAAAGGCTGCCGACGATCCTGTGGAATTACGAAGGCTTCTCAGAAAATATGAATTTATACTCTGAATACTGAATAGGTAAACGCATTCAGAATCCGCCTGTAGGTAAATATTCAATGTACCCTTACTACAGATTCACTATAAAAGGTCCAAATCCATTATCCGCATGCGCGTTAATGTTGGAATCATAGAATTCAATACTCCGGGGTACTATCTGAATGGGAATGAAATCAGGTGACATGGGCTCGTTGTAATACTGAGACCATTCTTCCCTCCAGATAAAGTGTCGCGCTGTCTCATCTTTTCTGATTTTGGCAATACCCGTAATACTGATATATCCTGCCATACCAGACGGCTGATAGTATATGCAGACATTCGGATAGTTTTCGATCTCTTCAATTTTTCTTGTACGGCTATTCGTAGCAAACCAGAACTCAAATCCTTTATAGGGGTTGTGATCCTCTAAAACACGAGCACGCGGGTACCCGTCAATGCCGACTGTAATAAGTGTTCCCGTGCATTGTTTTATCTCTTCAGTTACTTTTTTAATAATTTCTTCTTTTGTAAATCTCTTCATAAAAATTTTCCTGATAAGATACTCCGGGAAGCTCTCTGTACATGGTATTATCAAAGATCAATAAACATTATAAGAAAAGCCAGGCATAGCTAACTACCATGCCTGACCCAAATAAAGAAACTATTATTACTTCCGCTTCCACGCTTCGTTGTACAGTTCTTCGAGCCTCTTCCAGTTCATTTTGTCCTGTATTTCAACAAACTTGTCCCATTCAGATAGGGATTTTTTACCAATAATCATACTTAGTGCAGTTTCTTCCATATTGGTTTTCAATTCAGTCTCAATACTGGTTCTTTCATCATTTTCCGCCTGGGTGAACGCGGGCTT
>JAGLNY010000355.1 GCA_023139255.1 Spirochaetales bacterium | reverse complement strand
AATCACATTGAATTTATCAAAACAGATTGATTGTTCCCCCAACAGTTATATCCGGTTCCTGCATAACCCCGGCTTCGTCAAATTCTATTATGTACCCTGTTTCAATAACAAAAATACTATATTTGAAGCTGACATTTGCCCGAATCTCAGAATTCTTCAAGTCGATTATATCTGTCAGAAAAGCCTCTATGCTTTCATCAGCAAGAACATTCTTTGTGTATACAGCATCGAAATAGAAAAAACCGACAAGGTTTTCTCCTGTTTGCAAACGGGCAACAAGAGATGGATCAATTATCTCAAAAGTGCTATCTGCGTAGGTAACTTCTGATGAGATATCCAGATCAAAAACGATTGCGTCACTAAATAGATTAAAACCAGCCCCCGCATGGAGGAAATAGTTATCAATCAAAAGACCCTCTGAATCATAAATATCTCTTTTGTCTCTATCGTAGGAAGCATCAAAATAACCGGGTTTGTATCCCTGAGTCGGAAACATGAAATCAGCTTCAAATTTCAGAAGATTCATGATATGCCCATTTAAACCGGCACGATACCCGGTAGCCATCTCATTTGCAGCTTCAGGGGAAGGTTGGAAGCCGGCATCTCCAAATAAAGTTAGGGCTGCCTGCGGAATATTAAGCAGCGGGAGCATCATATCTACGCCGAACATTGTGACCATAGATGGGGTAAAACTGTCATCATAAAGTCCTGGAAATCTATCGACAGCGTAGGAACCGGCAATCTGTAGATCCTTGATTATCGGGAAATCAACAAAAGCCAAAGGTCTTACGTAAAGACGACCGCCCATGGTATCAAACTGGGCTATGTTCCCTGCAAGTGCCTCAAAGCCGATATATGGAAAATCAAAAAGTCTGCCGTCTATATCCAGTACAGCACCGACAAGTGTTGTTTCAGGAATAAACGATGTGTTACTGTACTGGTTGAAAAACATGCCTGTACCCAATGTAACATCTTCAATCTGTCCAAGTTTCAGGTGGAGAGGGTCGCCTTTATATCCGTATCGGACATACGTGATTACCGGAAGATATAAACTAGCTGCAGTTTGTATCTTTGCCAGAATGTCATCATCCTCTTCAAATTCCGGAATCCAGTTATCAAGCTTTAAATTTATTAATTGATCTCCACCAATATCGAGTTGAAAATAGACGGAACCCTTAAGTCCTATTCCAAAATCCCCAATAGCTATATCCGGCTGCAGGTTGATCCCGTATAAGGGTTCTTCCACCCCTGCATCAATATACTCAAGCCCAAGGTCAAGATCAAAATTAAATCCCTCAGCAACTGCCGGAGAAATAACCAATAATCCCATAAATAGTATTAATAGAATTTTTTTCATACTGTTCTCCCTATAAATAACATTATATAAAATAACATAGTAAAAGTAAAATTAAAAGTACAGACATCACAATTCACTTTTACAATTGTTCATTACGTCTGTACATAATCAGGATCTCATATATACTAACAACATGATTGTTGCTATGTTACAGGTTATTGTAAAACTACCCGAAGGTCTCGGTTCCATAAAAGAGAAAAGAAGAATAATAAACTCCCTTAAGCAGAGAATCAGGAATAAGTTTTATGTTTCTTCAGCAGAAGTGGATTTGAATGAGGCTCTTGGGTTTTCCCAGATTGGGGCTGCCCTGGTCACAAACTCCAGGATCCATGGTGAAGGTGTTCTTAAGAAAATTATTTTGTTTTTGGAAAATGAGAGTTCTGTAGAGTTGTATGAGGCAGAGACTCAGATTGAGGAATTCGGCAGCTGAAATCGTGTGAATTATACACGTGTTCCCTTGTCAATTTATCTACTTTGCATAGTTCCCTGATAATTGGTTTCAATTTTGACCTGATATTGGTCTTGTCAAATGGGCAAACGGGTTTTGCCACAGGCAGGTTGTAAGCCCCGGCAAGACGTTCAGTAACATGTTCCTTGATCTCTATCATTGGCCTGATAATATATAATTTTCCATTAAAAAATTCCTGGACAGGCAGCATGGTCGAAAAATTCCCACGGAAACAGAGGTTTATAAGAGACGTTTCTACAAGGTCATCAAGGTGGTGACCCAGCGCAATCAACTTATATTCTTTATCTGCTGCAGCCTGGAATAATATTCTTCTCCTGTTCCTGGAGCAGAGATAACAATTGAATTCACCGTTAAATGACTCGGGACGCATTTCGACTGTAACAGACGAGAATGAAATTGAAAGATTCGCAAAAAACTCAGTTAACTGATCTATTTTTTCCTGTGGAACCGGGTGTTCTTTCCAGTTTATATGCAGGGCATCAAGATTATATGTTATCGGCAGCCATTTTCTTCTGAGAGAGAGTGCCAGAGCCAGGGCAAGCGAATCTTTTCCCCCGGATATTCCCAGAAGTACATTATCACCTTCACGGATCATGCTGTATTTATTAATAGCCTTTCCGGTATGTTTCAGAAAACGATATACCCATGGCGGGATTTCGCCCTTAATTAAATTTTTATATGATAATGGATCTTTGTTCATGTATGTACTTTCTCCCAGTAAAGATAGGAGACAGGATGCCGGAGACAGGGTGCTGGAAAAAATTTAGAATTTTCTATAATTACCACTCTTCCTTCCTTC
>JAGLNY010000354.1 GCA_023139255.1 Spirochaetales bacterium | reverse complement strand
GCAGATGTTAAATTCCCGGGCATGCTTTACAGTGGCTGCCTCCGTAGTAATTATGCTCATGCAAAGATTGTAAAGATTGATACTTCCCGGGCAAAAGGAATTAAAGGTGTCCATGCGGTCCTGATTGCGGAAGATGTTCCCAACCCGACAAGCTGGGCGGATTATCCTTATCTGTGTGACGGAACAGTAAAATATATCGGGGAAACAGTAGCTATTGCTGCAGCAGAAACGGTTGAATTGGTTGAAGATGCATTAAGGGCAATTGAAGTAGAGTATGAAGAACTCAAAGGTGTCTTTACTGTTGAAGAGGCTCTTAAGGAGAATGCCCTGCAAGTAAGGGAAAAAGGGGTTGGCTTAAAAGATAACATCCCATGCAAAGAAAAAAAGGGTAATATTTTTTATGATTCATATTATGCACTGAGAAAAGGTGATAGTGAAAAAGGATTTGATGAAGCAGATATTATTCTGGAACGAGAGTACCGAACTTCTTATGTTGAGCATTCGTACATTGAAAGTGAAGCATGTGTTGTTTTAAAGGATCAGGAAGCAGGTTTGATTACAGCATATGCTTCTGCTCAAAACCCGTTCTTTACCAGACGATATTTAGCGGATGCTATTCAGGCGCCCATTAATAAATGCAGAGTAGTGCAAAAAACGTTAGGCGGTTCCTTCGGGGGAAAAGAAGAATTAGTTGGTATGATCGTAGGAAGGGCAGCTCTTTTAGCTATAGCTGCAAACAGACCCGTAAAAATGGTGATGACCAGAGAAGAATCTTTTCTGGAATCACCCAAGCGCCATCCTTTTATACTTAAATATAAGGCTGGGCTGACTTCGGATGGGAAAATAGTCGCATGGGAAGGAACGCAAATTGCCAACTCCGGGGCATATAACAATCAAACACAGTTCCTGAACTGCAGGGCAGCGATTCACTCTGCAGGTGTTTACAATATTCCTAACATAAAAACAGATACCTACGGTGTCTTTACCAACAATATCCATTCAGGAGCCATGAGGGGATACTCTTCTCCCCAGATTATTTTTGCCCAGGAGCAGTTTATAAACGAGATTGCCAATGAAATGGGAATAGATGAAATTGATTTGAGGAAGAAAAATATCTTAAAGCAGGGTGATTTAACAGCAACAAGTCAAAAACTTGTAGAAGAAACTATTACTCTCGAAATGATAGATCACATGCTGGAGAAAACAGAGTACTACAAGAAAAAAAAGGAATATACCGGAACTCACAATTTAAAAGAAAAGAGAAAAGGTATTGCTTTGGTTACCTGTTATAGAGGCTGCGGGTATGGTGCGGAAACCCCGGATGCCGGTGCAGCTTTATGTACAGCTATGGAAGACGGAACCATCCTGATAAATTCCGGACTGGCAGAAAATGGTCAGGGACTAAAAACCGCTTACGTTCAAATCGCTGCAGAAGGTATAGGCTGTACTCCGGATACTATCAATTTCGTGGGAGTGGATACTCATTCCATACCTGACTCAGGTATGACGGTGGCATCCAGGGGTACGGTAATGGGGGCCCAGTCAATGAGAAAGGCTTCTATTGAGCTGGGTGATATGCTTAGAGAAACTGCGGCCGGGAAGCTTGAAGCAAAACCGGAGGAAGTTGATATCTTAAATAATGAATATTATATTGTCGGCAGTGACTGTTGTAATAAAGTGAGCTTGGCGGATGTATGCAATACCAGATTATGGACAGGTAAATCCATGGCTGCTTTTAACTGGAGTGAGCCAAGGGATTTGAGTGTTGATCATTATACAACCCAGGGGGATGCTTTTCCCACATATTCCTATGGGGTAGTGGTAGCTGAAGTAGAAGTAGATATGGAGACCGGGTTTGTGGATGTATTAAAAGTGTCATCCGGACATGATGTAGGTACCTGTGTGAATCCTGATACGGTGGAGGGTCAAATCTATGGGGGCATTGCCATGGGACAAGGGCTTGGGATTACAGAAGAAGTAACGGTTAAAAACGGCAGACCGGACGCGATGAATTTTGACACCTATCTTTTTCCGACATCTATTGATATGCCTGATATGGAGGCTATTATTTTTGAGTGTGAAGATAAGGAAGGTACCTACGGAGCTAAATCTTTAGGGGAACCTGCAACGGAGGCCGTAGGTGCAGCAATTGCTGCAGCAATAGCCCATGCAACCGGAAAACCGGTGAGAGAACTGCCGTGTAATCTGGAAAGAACCCTCCTTGGGCGAAGTCTGAAATAGGGGACCTGGAAAATGATAAGATTTGATTATAAAAAACCAGCTTCTATTGAAGCCTGTCTGGATCTTTTGAATTATTATCAGGGGAAAGCTAAGCTTTTTGCCGGCGGTACAGACCTGATGGTTGAATTTAGGGCAGAAGATGAAAAATTAAAAGATATTGAAGTAGTAATTGATATCTCATGTATTGCTGAATTAAAGTTCATTGAGTCGGCTGGTGAATATATCCGTATTGGATCTTGTACTACATTCGCGGAAATATCTGAGAATCCTATTTTGAGAAAGTATGCTCCTTTTTTCTGTGAGGCTGGTAAATCTGTGGGTTCTCCCCAGATCAGGAATACCGGTACCATTGGAGGGAGTATCGGTACGGCTTCTCCGGCATCTGATCCCGCCCCCCCCCTGGTGGCTATGGATAGTTCGTTAACTATACTGAGTTCCGAAGGGAAAAGAGACGTCCTGTTGAGTGAATTTATAGAAGGAGCTTATAGGACAAATATTAGACCAAATGAACTGATTGTCTCTATACATTTTAAAAAACTGAACCCGGAAGCAGGATTTTCCTTTGTTAAGCTGGGAAGAAGAAAGGCATTGGCCATAGCCAGAATGAATGTGGCCGTATATGTGGAAACGGATAAAAACGGAATTGTTATCGATGTAAGAATTGTTCCCGGTTCCTGTATGCCGGTAACTAAAAGAATTACAGAGGCAGAGCATATGTTTCTGGGACAAATACCGGATTATGAACTTCATGAAGCGATTGGTAAAAAAGTATCGGAAACAATGGTTGGAGTAACCGGAAAAAGATGGTCAACACCTTACAAAGAACCGGTAATTGCCAGTTTGGTTAAGCGGGCATTGAACCAGGCAACGGGGATTAAAGAGAATGGATAAGATTAAAATAACAATGATTGTTAATAAACAATCAGTTGAAGCGGAAATTGAACCTTATGCAAGATTATTGGATGTTTTAAGAGATGACTTTGGATTTACCGGAGTCAAAGAGGGCTGTAGTATAGGGGAATGCGGTGCCTGTACTGTCCTGATGAATGGCAAAAAAGTCAACTCATGTATGGTTCTTGCCGCTCAGGCTGATGGTTGTGAGATTGTAACAATTGAGGGTATTGAAGGACCAGACGGCAAACTTCATCCTATACAGGAGGCTTTTGTCGAAGCAGGTGCTGTTCAATGCGGTTTCTGTACCCCCGGGATGGTAATCAGTTCCTACAAGTTGTTAAGTGAGAACCAGGATCCTTCTGAAGATGATATCAAGGAAGCAATTTCAGGAAACTTGTGCCGATGTACAGGTTACAAACAGATTGTTGATGCAGTTAAGTTGGCAGCTGAAAAAATGAAGAAATGAGAATATACAAAAAATCATAGCGGAAAAATTATTGATTCTAATGATAAGGCAATATTGAGTATATCGGGAGGCCGTAAATGGCACTGACAGCATTTATTAACTTGAGTACAGGAAAGATCACTATTGAAGAAAGTCCTGCAGAGACTGTTCAGAAATATCTTGGCTCAAGAGGATATGCAGCAAAGATTCTCTATGATAACGTGGGGGTTGATGTGGAACCGCTTAGCCCGGAGAATTATCTGATATTCTCAACAGGACCGTTGACAGGAACACCATGGCCTACTTCTGCCCGATATACCGTTACTGCAAAATCACCCCTTACCGGCGCGTATGGATATGCGAATTCTTCCGGATTTTTCGGTCCCGAGTTAAGGAGGGCCGGGTTTGATGCGTTGGTATTTACAGGAAGATCTAAGCATCCCGTTGTATTGGTTGTTGATGATAACAACCTGTCTCTTGTGGACGGCGGTGATCTATGGGGAAAAGATACGGAAGAGACTGAAAATCTATTAAAAAAAAGATATGATGGAAGCAGGGTTGCATCCATTGGCCCTGGAGGAGAGAATCTGGTTAAGATATCTTCAGTTATTAACGATTACGGAAGGGCAGCTGCCAGATGCGGCATGGGTGCTGTAATGGGATCAAAAAACCTTAAGGCAGTTGTAACCCGGGCAAGCGGTAAGATCCCCTATCCCGATGCATTCAAAAAGGTTGCCCTTGAGATGATGAAGAAAGTAGGGAAACATCCTGAAGCAAAGTTTTTAAGAAAATGGGGAACTGCTGTCCTGGTAGACCCGAAGAATATCAGCGGAGATTTTCCTGCAAGGAATCATCAGGAGGTACAGGTCCCGTACTGGAAAGATGTTAATGCCGAGATGGTGGATAACTACCTGGAGAAAAATGACGGCTGTTTTAGCTGCCCCATAAGGTGTTCCAGATTTACAAAGATTGAAGAGGGTAAATATACCTGTTCAACAGAAGGACCTGAGTATGAGACCATAAACTCTTTTGGGCCCATGGTAGGTAATAGTAATATGGAGTTGATTATCTATGCAAACCTTCTATGCAACAGATACGGACTCGATACGATATCCACGGGAGTATCAATTGCCTTTGCCATGGAATGTCATCAAAGGAGGCTGCTGAACGATGATGAGTTAAGTTTGGAATGGGGAGATGAAGAATCTATAACCGGTTTAATTGAGAGGATTGCTTACAGGCAGGAAGGTCTTGGGGATTTACTGGCCGAAGGGGTAAAAAGAGCTGCTGAAAAAATCGGGGGCAGCGCGGAAAAATATGCCATGCAGGTAAAGGGTATGGAGATGCCAAGACAGGAACCCCGTACTACAAAAGGAATGGCCCTGGCACATTCTACTTCAAACAGGGGAGCAGATCATCTTTATGCTCTCCCAACTATAGATCTAACCGGCAATGTGGAAGCCGCGGAAAAGTTTTTCCCTGAATGCATGCCGGAGATTTTAGAACGGACCAGTGAGAAATACAAACCCGAAATGAATATTCTCTCAGAAGCTTACTGTGCAATTTCTGATGCCCTTGGTGTATGCAAATTCTCTACTACCGAGGCTTTTATTCTGTATCCTGAAGATTTTGCACGGGGATTAAGTGAGCTTCCCGGTTATGATCTTGATGAAGAGGGAATAATTAAGGCTGGTGAGAGAATAGTCAATATCGAGCGTATGTATAATGTACGTCAGGGATTTGACCGAAAGGATGATCAGCTGCCTTCCCGTTTTTTAACCGAACCAGCTACTCTTATTGATATGGAAACAAAAGAAATTATCAAAGAAGGGTTAATTGTTGACCTTGATTATATGCTTGACCGCTACTATCGCTTGCGAAACTGGACTGCAGAGGGTATCCCCAGTGCTGACAAATTAAGGGAACTGGGACTTGAAGAAACTATCAAGGATCTGTAAGAAAAAATGAAAGTACAGGTATATTTTTTTGGTAATTTCAGAAATATAACAGGCAGGGCAGAACAAACAATCGGGCAGCTCCCTGAAGGTGCAACTATTAGAGAGCTGCTCGATAAAATAATTAATCAATATACTAAACTGACGACGACACTCTCGCATGAGAACCTGCAGGAGTCAAATGTTCGTATTGTACATAATGAGAAACCGGTAAAAGAATTTGAATCAACTTTAACCGAAGGTGATAAGTTGTACTTTTTTATTTTTTTATCAGGCGGTTGATTCTACTATTAAGGGAGGCAGAAACATGAATGCAAAAGACATTCTTACTGCGGTAGACACAGAAAAAAATAATCTCGTTAATTTTCTTTCCGACATTGTAAGTATAGAAAGCATAACCTGTAACGAAGAAGCAGTTGTAACCAGGGTAAAAAAAGAAATGGAAGTATTGGGGTACGATGAAATAATTACGGATATCTTCGGGAATATCATAGGCCGGATAGGGAATGGTCCAAAAATCCTGGTTTTTGATGCCCATCTTGATGTTGTTGATGTGAAAGGACAGGAGTGGGAAACAGATCCTTTTAAAGCAATCATAAAAGATGGAAAGATATTCGGCAGAGGAACCATAGACGATAAGGGTCCCTTTGCGTGCACACTTTATGCAGGCAAGATTATTAAGGATCTTAAACTGGCTGGTAAGTACACAGTCTATGTTGTTGGAAGTATAGTTGAGGAGGAGTGTGAAGGACTCGCCCTGGGTGCTTTTCTCAGAGAGTTTGAACTGACTCCCGATCAGGTGGTAATTGCAGAAAGCAGTGAACTTGAGATATGCAGAGGCCATAAGGGCAGGGCTCAAATTACTGCAACATTCAAAGGTGAGTCGGTTCATGCAAGCATGCATCATAACGGTGTGAACCCAATTGAGACTGCTTTACCATTCCTGAATGGGTTAGTCGAGTTTGACAGGAATATTCCGGATGATCCAGAACTCGGGAAAGGACATATTACTGCTGTTGATACAAGATGTGATTCCCTGTCCTTAAGTTCATTGCCTACAAGTACAAAAATAGTAATGGATAGACGAACAACAACCCTGGATACCTATGAAAGCCTAATACAGGAATTGAAGAAGCTTCCCAACGGTGATAAATGTGAACTGGAATATGCAGAATGGAAAGATAAAGGCTATAAAGGTTTCGAAATCGGCGGTGAAGAATATTTTCCGGCCTGGGTTTTAAGCAAGAAACACCCTCTGATAAAATCCGGAGTAGAAGCGTACAAGGAACTTTTTAAGAAAGACCCGGTAGTCACAACCTGGGGATTCAGTACGAATGGTAATTACACAATGGGTAAAAATGGTTTTCCTACAATCGGTTTCGGTCCTGGAGAGATGGCTCTGTGTCATCTTGAGAATGAGCATGTTGTTATTGATGATTTGCTAACAGCTACGGCCTTCTATGCCGGGCTTGCGGCAAGCATGGAGGCTTAACGAAATATTTTTATAACAAATTGATCTGTCTGGTGAAATATTGTTATACCTTTGTCTATATCGGATAATAATATGGTACATGCTATAAAAAAAGTGCTATAGTCATGCAGGCAGATGAATTCTATACAAAAACGACAAATCACAGCATATTATCTCTCTTTCTTCTCATTCGGGCTTATTCTCTCAATTATAGGTACAGCTTTACCCTATCTGGCGGAGCATACCGGAGTCTCACTAAGCAGAATGAGCCTGATTTTTACCATGAGCAGCATTGGCTTTTTTGTCGGCTCGATACTAAACGGGAGATTGTTCGATAAATTACCGGGAAATATAATTCTGTTCGTCGGATGGTGCATGGCAGCACTTGGTGTTTTTTTTATTCCAGTAATCTCATCATTCACCTTGCTCTGTGCCGTTTCTATGGCCTATAGCTTTGGCTGCAGCTCAATTATAATCGGCTGTAATACATTAATCATTCGGGTACACAGATCCCATGTAGGATCATTGATGAACGGAATGCATGTGGTAAATGGTATTGGGGCTTTTCTCACACCGCTAATTTTCTCCTTTGTTATTGCAAGGACAGGGGATGTTGTTCAGGCATACAGGCTGTATGCTATACTTTTTGTTGTTGTCGGATTGTATGTTATTACAACTCCCAGCCCGGCATGGCAGGACAGGTGTAATGAGCAGGATGGGAGGCCAGGCGGGTCTGCTCCTGCAGTACCTATTATTATTCTGCTTGTCATAACAATCCTTATCTATGTTGGTTCCGAAATCAGCTTTAATGGATGGATATATACCTATATCAAGACCCTGTTTCCTGAAGCGGAAAGGCAGGCAGGGTATGTACTCTCAGTGTTCTGGGGATGCATGACAGCCGGCCGGGTTGTTTCAATATTTGCTGTGCGCAGGATGTTTCCAGGTAAACTGCTTGTGCTTAATTTTATTGGTGCAGGAGCCGGGCTTCTGGTTATAGTTATCGGTTCCGCATACATTCAGGCCGTCTGGATGGGTACGATAATTACGGGCTTTGCGATGGGTTCAACATTTCCGCTATTGCTGACGTATGGGGAAGAGACTATCGGGTTGACAGGAAAATTGAACGGTATCATTTTTGGAGGCATTGCGGTTGGGGGTATGATTTTTCCCTTTGTAAATGGTCAAATTTTTACCAGGGTCTCCCCAAATGCAACGATGCTCTCTATTGTGGTATCATTATCCGCAGCATTAATACTTTTTATCCTTACCCAGGCTATTGCAACCAGGCATAAACGGCAAACAAGTCAAGAGCCATAAAAAAGAGGACAGGCAGTATAATACTCCTGTCCCCTGAGGCAATTTCAAAATTCAAAGAATTTTAGGAAATTGCCTTTTGAAGTTTTTGGATAGA
>JAGLNY010000353.1 GCA_023139255.1 Spirochaetales bacterium | reverse complement strand
CACAGACTCAAAAAGATAGCTACTTTCGCTAATCCAAAATACTTTGAAACTCAGCGCATGCGTTTTTCTACATGGAATATTCCGAAATATATTTTCTGTGGAGACAACGACTCAGAAAACATCTATCTCCCACGTGGATTATTGCCAAACGTGAAGGAATTACTTACAAAAAGAGGATTCACACTCACCACCAAGGACTCTAGAAATAAAAATAATGAACTTCAGGTGAGTTTTTCAGGAACACTATTCGATTACCAGAGCAACGCTGTTCGGCAGATGATGAACCATGAGTACGGCGTTTTAGTAGCACCTACAGGTACGGGTAAAACTATTATGGCAATACAGATGATTGCCTTGAGAAAATCCAGTACGTTAATTCTCGTGCATCGCAGCACCTTGATCGATCAATGGATACAATCTCTCTGCCAATTTATTCCTGAAATTGAGAAAAAGCACATCGGTGTTCTCGGTTCGGGGAGAAAAAAGTTAAAAGGAACCATCGATATCGCCATGCTGCAATCCATAGCCAACAAAGAAGATCTCGAACAATTAACCAGCAGGTATGATTTTCTCATAGTTGATGAATGCCACAGAGTACCAACAGTCACTTTTGAACCAGTGCTGAAGAATATAAAAGCCAGATTCGTGCTTGGATTGACCGCGACACCTCAAAGAAAAGACCGCTTCCAATCAATCATTTTCATGCAGTGCGGCTCCATCCGGCATACCGTCTGTGACATCAATCTGGTTAATCAGGAACGCAAGGTATATTTCAGAAGTATCGATATTCCCAATGCCGGTAATGATCATTCGATCCAGGAACTGTGGAATATAATCGTACAATCGGAAACCAGAAACAGGCAGATAATTCAAGATATTCAGCACCTGCTTTCCCTTGGGAAATCTCCAGTGGTTTTATCGGACAGAACCGAACATATAGATATATTGGTGCAAACTCTTAAGGAGAAAGGTTCGAATACTGAAATCTTTGTGCTGAAAGGGGAGTTAGGGAAAAGAGACCGTTTACACATTATTAATTCTGTAAATCAACATCTTTCTGAAAAAAAATCCTTCTGTTTGTTTGCTACCAGCTCCCTCATTGGGGAAGGTTTCGACATTCCCAATTTGGATACTATGCTGATTACCATGCCTATTGCCTTTAAAGGACGGCTGACCCAATATGTCGGCCGACTCCATCGTCAGACCTCCACAAAACAAAAAGAAATTATAGTTTACGATTATGTTGACACCTGCTCGGGCATGACCATTTCGATGCTTAAAAAACGAATTCCCGCATACAAGAAGCTGGGATACCAGCTGATTTATGATTCACCAATCTGACAAACTAATCCATCGGTTGCGGTAACGATCAGCGCACAATTGTAAATAATGCTCATTCTGTCACAGAAACAAATTGTTCTTTGTTCAGAATATCAGACATTAAAAAAAGTCAAAAAAAAACCAATCACCATCGTTAAATTGGCGGATACCGAAAAACTAATTTTTTTATGTATTTGTGTACCAAGGTGCCAGGCTCTCAAGCAAAATTTTTCAATCAGATTTACCCCTAAACATGCATTTCTAGCACCCTAAAGCCATATTTTCTCGTTTTTTCTGGGTGTTTGTATTCCGGTGCCTGGCACCGCAGTCCCTGGCACCGCAGTCCAGGAACTTGTAAAAAGTGACTGGCACTGCCCTATTTAGACTTCGTTTAAACGATTCTCCATCGCAAGTTTACTTATTTCCGCTCCTGAGATATCAGGAAAAAGGTTCTCTCTCCATTTTGTATAATTAAATCTTTCTAATTGGATCAAAGAAATAAATTTCTCTAATTCCACTAAACCAAGAGAAGATCTGAGAGACTCGAATCCTTTAAGTTTTAATTCAGTATCAGTCATCATTTCTTTCCTCCATTTCTATAATAAACTCAATCGGGCTAAGTACTTTAATTTCTTTAATACTATCAGCCTTTTTCAGGATGCCCTTATCCACTGTAAGGAAGTAATTGCAATTTTGTTCAACTGAACAGCTAATATGAAGAGAATCCAGTGGTTTGATTCCTAAAGTACACAGTTTATTCATTCGTTTTAATATAGCATCGGTTTCTTCTATATCAGAGGATGAAAGTTCTTTCCATTTATTTATTTCGGTTTTCCTTTCAATAAAAGGATTATTTCTATTTTCAAAGTCTAATATATAAGACCAGTGTAAGAGGTACTGCCCTTTCTTGATACATTCCTGAATAGCAATTTTGGCTTCTGTTTCCAGTTTAATTATCAGTTGGGATTGATCATCATAGGGTCGATTAAAGCAGCAATTATCTAAATAAAGATTTATTTTCTTCATAGTATACCTTTAAGAAAAGTATATCTTATTAGAGGATAAAGTAGAAGTCATTAAAAGCTCCCTTTTGAAATAACTTTTCTTATAGAATACTATTGAAAAACGAGATACACCCCCTATAGAAACAATAAACAGTTGGATTTTAACCGAGAGTAATAATGAAGCGGGAAAGTTGGTTACGAAAGCGTTGATACAGGTAATCGATTTATGAAAAAATGTATGCCTCTAATGAATCCAGCTTTAAATAATG
>JAGLNY010000352.1 GCA_023139255.1 Spirochaetales bacterium | reverse complement strand
GCAAGGTTAAGTTTTGCCTGATATTCGCCGTCACGAATAACAGTCATTGATTCACCGTTAATTGCGTATGTACTTCCATTCCATTCAATCGAAAATCTTGATAAAGTCATTGTTGCTTTAAACTCCTTTTTATCCAAATTTCTTTTTTGTCTTCGCCATTGCAAAATCACAAACATCCAGAGCTTCATCTATGTCTTTTTTCTTATGTGAATAGTTCACAAAAGCCACATGCCATTTGTGGAAAAAAAGTCCATAACGATAGCACTGGCTGAAAAAATAATTTTGGGCTTCATTGTCATACAGTATTTTACCCTCTTCCCAGGTCAGCAATGGCATAGCAGGTACTGGGTCGCCATAAGCAATGGGTCCTTCCATCTTGTGTATGGCAACAATCTCATTTAGCCCATTAATTAACCGTTGTCCCATCTTCGCCATGTGCGCAGGTACATTCTTTTCCTTGAATTCCTTCAATGTGGCCAACCCTGCCGTCAGGGAAAGTGCCTCACTCGCAAACGTGCCTGAATTCGGGGTTTTCGGCATATATTCCATATACTCCCGCTTACCCACTACCGCCGAAAGTGGGTATCCATTGGCCATACCTTTAGAGACAGTGGTCAAATCAGGCATCACCCCAAGGATTTCCTGAGCTCCGCCAAGAGCACAGCGAAACCCGCTCTTAACTTCATCAAAAATTACCAGCGCCCCGTGATGGTGTGCTGCATCGATGATTTCCTGAAAGTTTTCTCTGGTAAATGGTTTAGTGTCAGCCGGACACAAAATTACCGCCGCGAATTCCTTATGACTCTCCTTGAACAGTTTCTCTAATCCTTCCGCCGTACCGCCAAACTCATGCACAAACTCGTGTGTTTCCTCCAGTACGCCGTTTTGCTTGATACTGCCCGTGAACCACATGTCCGCCCACCCATGATACCCATGGCGGGCAATATGTTTTCTTCCTGTAATCAGTCTCGGCACTCTGACTGCCGCCAGAGTAGCTTCTGTCCCTGTTTTGGCATATTTAACCAATTCCGCACAAGGTATGAATTCACAAAGCAGTTTGGCTAACTCAACACTGACCGGGTGATTCATACCCGACTGGAAAGACTCCTTCATAACAGCTCTTACCGCGTCATCAACCCGCTTGTAGGCATAACCTAAGGTAATCGGGCCGATACTGCAGTAAAGATCAATAAATTCATTACCGTCAATGTCCCACATTCGGCAGCCTTTAGCTTTTGAAAAATACATGGGGCATTCATCAAAATGCGGACGCCGCATACCGGTAGACCCGCCGGCAATATACTGCAAGGCCTCATCCCACAGTTTTTTTGACTCTGTAAACTTATACGCTTTCCGCATCTCTTCCATCCTTCTCCTTCCTGCTTGATTTATTAACACTTTTTTACTTCAAAACTTTTCTTAAGACCGCCGATCATTACCTCAAAAACACCTGGTTCAACAACAGGCTCCATATCTTCATTCAGCAGGCTCAGGTCATCAAACCCCAGCTCAAAAGTGATGGTTTTAACCTCACCGGGATTTAAACCCACTTTTTCAAACCGCTTCAGCAGCTTCTCCGGCGTGGTTACGCTGCTGACGACATCATTAATGTAGAGCTGAACCACTTCCTTTCCCGGTCTGTCACCAGTATTACCCACATCTATGCTCACCTTTACTTTGCCCTCTGGTATGGTTATCGAGGGAGAGACACACAAGTTATCATAACTGAAGCTGGTGTAACTTAACCCATAGCCAAACTCGTAGAGCGGTGAAGTCTCTGAATACACATAATCCCTACCCGGCTTGCCCGGTGAACCAGGTTTTTTATAATAACCCCGTGCTGAAGGTTTTTGACAATAATAATTGGGCACCTGCCCTACAGACCGTGGGATTGACATGGTCAGTTTGGCGGAAGGGTTTACCTTGCCGAATAGAATATCAGCAATAGCATGACCCCCCTGTTCACCCGGATACCATGCTTCCAGAATAGCCGGCACCTGTTCAGCTATCCAGGGAATGCTCAACGGACGGCCATTGATAAGTACGACTACAACCGGCGTACCGGTAGCAGCAACTGCCTCGACTAATTCCTGCTGGACACCTGGCAGGTTCAGATCCGTGCGGTCAAAACCTTCCCCGCAAGTCGATGGCCGGGTTGGTTTCCCATCAACAACCCATCCGACACCACCCAGGCTCATGCTTGAACCGCCCACACACAAAACAGCTACATCCGAATCACGTGCAGCCTGTAAGGCCTCATCAAAGCCGTCCCGGTTTAAATCATGCATATCACATCCCGGGGCAAAGGTTACCTTGGTTCCGGACGAAACCGCTGTCTGGATACCTTGAAGCGGACTAATATCTTCTTGTTTCGGGAAACAGTAATCCCCGCATTCAGCCACATCCGCATTAGGGCCTATAACTGCAATCGAAGAAATTTTGCTCTTATCCAGAGGTAGAAGCTTGTCCTGGTTTTTCAGCAACACTATAGATTCACCAGCCACCTTCCGGGCCAGTTTCACATGTTTATCACAATGGACAATATCCTTAACCAGTCCTTCGTCCACATAGGGATTTTCAAAAAGTCCGGTCAGGAACTTGATACGCAAGATATTGCCCACCGCCTCATCAAGACGATCCATAGAAACTTCACCCTTCCTGATCAATTCCAGGAGGTTGTTCCCATAACACCTTACTTCAGGTGCTTCCATATCCAGACCCGCTTCGAAAGCCTGTTTGCCTGCCTGCTGGTCATTCCCCGCTGTTTTGTGAAAATCAGCCAGCATACCCACAGCCCCAAAGTCAGCAAAAGTGAAACCGGTAAAACCCCATTCCTCCCGAAGAATTTGCCGGAGAAGAAATTTTGATGAGGAGCAGGGTACTCCGTCTATTTCGCTGTAGGCCGGCATAACCGACAAAGCACCTGCCTCCATTACTGCAGCCTTAAATGGCGGTAAATATTCCTCGCGTAGTTTTCTCATCCCCACATCCGCCGGTCCAAGATTAATCCCGCCCTGGGGATCGCAGTGTCCTGCAAAGTGTTTTAGTGTAGCTGCCAGCTTACCGGGACCCAGTTTACCCTTACCGCCCTGAAGTCCACGTACATAAGCTACTCCCAGCCGGGAACACAGGTAGGAGTCTTCACCATAAGTCTCCTCCACCCGCCCCCAGCGTGGATCCCGTCCAAGATCCAGGTCCGGGCTGAATGCCTGACGGATACCGACCGAACTCGCTTCTTTCGCTGCTGCGGAGGCAATTGACTCCACCACACCAGGATCCCAGGAGCAGGAAAGACCGATCGCCTGAGGAAATATAGTTGCTCCGGGAGAAAGATGTCCGTGCAGACATTCCGCCATGATCAGGGCCGGGATACCTAGACGGGTTTTAGTAACAAGATATTTCTGAACGGCATTCGTCATCCTTGTTGTACCGACAGCCGGTATCCAGGGATCCATTATCCCCCCGATCCCCATATCCCCCAACT
>JAGLNY010000351.1 GCA_023139255.1 Spirochaetales bacterium | reverse complement strand
AAATCGGGCAGGATTGAGATATATGATGTCGCCACAACATAGGGATTGAAAAGAATATCGTTTTCGTTGGCGAAAGTGTTATCCACCAGGGAGACACCGTTCATACCGACAGAGACTGACGGCATCACGTCTTCGCCAAAATCCAGCACCCTGGTTTTCAGATGGATGGTATCCATCGCCATATCGGTGAAATAGAAATCTTCCCAAATCAATTGCCGGCGCGTATAGCCAAGTTCAACATCCTCAGATGAACCGACCATCACGGTAAGCGATGTAAGGTAGAGATCCAACCCGTTCAATTGCCCAGCCTGCTGGCCGAACATACCCACATAGGAATTGAGCCGGCCTATCGTGCTCGCCTTGGGAATTGTCAGGACCCCGTTTTCACCCCACATCATGACCGGTGCAACAGTTCGTTTAAAAAGGGCGAATTCCAGTTCCCCCTCCCCGGCAAAGATGAGGCTCAAGCAAAGCAGGAACAGAGCTATAAAAAACAGCAGTCTTCTGTTCATAATTATTCTCCTTCTCCAAATCACATAATAATATTTCAAAAATACCACGCAGCATTACTATTCCCTACAAATCAATCGTAAAAGAGTTATTGGATTAACCAGTGTAGTTTTTTATAACGGCTTCTCTTTTTTGAAGAGCTGAAACTTTTTTTAATCATCAAAACAGTATAGCATTGGTATTCCCTTCCAGTAAAGCAAAATAGCGTTAAATTCGCATAAAACGAAATTATATTCTTTGGTTTTTGGAATTGCTTATCAACTGACATCAGGCATAAACAGGTGAAAATATCTCAATTTATCACCTAATTTCTGGACAATTCACGGTTGTAAGCAGTATAATTGGGTAGTGATATACTTATTATAAGGATGACACACCCAATTGAGAAATACATGCACACTTTATCCATTCATCAAGGGAATAAAGGAGGAGCGTATGGCTCATGTCCCAAATTTTATCCGGGCTGACGGCCCCATCCAATCTATAAAAACCTATCTGCTGAAACGCGCAGTCACCGCAAAAGTAACCCAGAGCCTTTCCGGACGCATGGAAGACTTGCGTAAATTAACAAGGCTAATGCATACAGATGTAGGCACACCAGGACTCCAGAACTTCCTGAAAGGCTTGAATCATGACATGGAGCATGACCAGGGAATGGCAAAACTGTTCACCCGGATCGGAAAATCCCTCAACCCGGAAGCAAAACGTAAAATAATCGAAAATCTTATATTCAACTGGGCATATACCGGACAGAGAGTACGCAGGAAATACAGCACCTACGAACAGTGGATCCCTTCATTTATGGTAATCAGCCCATCAATGCGATGCAACCTTAACTGTACCGGCTGTTATTCAGGGCTATACTCCAAAGACGGGGAGCTGTCCGAAGAGGAACTGGATTCTATTCTGAGCCAGTCCAGAAAACTCGGTATGTTTTTTGTGGTAGTAACCGGCGGAGAGCCGTTTGTATTAAAAGATGTCTGGCTCAGGTTATTCAAAAAATATTCCGACATGTATTTTCTTACCTACACGAACGGCACATTGATAGACAAGGAATTAGCTGAACAGCTGGGAAAACTCGGTAATGTCGCACCTGCAATCAGTATAGAGGGTTTTGAGAAGGAGACTGATGGAAGAAGAGGAAAAGGAGTCTATAAAAAAATAATGCGGGCGATGGATTACCTGCGGGAAGCAGGAGTGCTCTTTGGTATGAGTGTAACCTACATGCGCAGTAATATTGGTACCGTTACCGATGAATCTTTTGTCAAGCATTTCATCGATAAAGGAATTGTCTTTGCCTGGTACTTTATGTTTATGCCGGTAGGGAAAGATCCCATCCTTGACCTTGTCCCGACACCGGAACAGCGGGTTGCATGCGGGAAAAAGATTGCAGAACTACGCACTGAGCTTCCGGTATTCATGGCTGATTTCTGGAATGATGGACCGGCAGCAGGCGGATGCCTTGCCGGGGGACGCAGCTACTTCCATATCCTGAATTCAGGCCGCATCGAACCCTGTGTATTTGCCCATTTCGGCCAGGATAATATCAGAGACAAAACGATTTTCGAGGCTGTAAATTCACCCTTCTTCAAAGCAATCCGGAATCGTTTTCCCTACAACGAGAATGGCAATCTCAAACGTCCCTGCATGATTATCGATAATCCGCAGGTTCTCCGGGATGTTGTAGATGAGTATCTTGTGCCGGCAGGGCATGAACATTCAGAAGATTTGATTCATGACAAAAAAGTTGTTGAGTGGATCGATTCCTACGCGGAATCTTTCAGGAAGCTGACTGACAAAGAGTGGGAAGAACAGATACAGGATCCGGATGACCGCTGGTATAAAGAAAGCGAAGAATACCAGGAACTTTTCTGGTTCCGCGACCATTTGGAGAAGATGCGTGGGGAGAAACCGGATATAGACCCGGTTGAATCAGAATTACAGGCATAAATGAAAACATATCAGCCCTGCAATCAGAGGTTCTCCTCGGTATAAATCTGCAGCTCTATCATTCGCTCCAGGAGTTTCTCCTTATCAGCTTCAGGGAAGTTCACCAGCACTAACTCCTTTGCATA
>JAGLNY010000350.1 GCA_023139255.1 Spirochaetales bacterium | reverse complement strand
TCCACATCAAAAAAACTTCTCCATAATTCCCCGGGAGAATGTTTAAAAGTGTAGCCCGGCAGGCCTTTTCTGTCCCTTGCGCCGTCTCCCTGTCCGGAAGATTGCGGAAAAAGCTCCTTGGTAATGGTGATAGTTGCCTGGCAGACAACAGTAGTATCGTTTTGGGTGACATGGGCAACCAGTTCTTCCACACCGGGTTCCCGAGGGGAAGTATACTCAACAATATCACCTGAACTTGCCGACAATTTACCAAGATTGTGCTTGAGTTCCCAGGAGACTTTAATCCCATCCTCAATCGATATTTTTTTCCTGTCTCTTGCTTTAATCTGGAAAGGCTTTGACGACTCCACCGACATAACCGCTGAAGAAGGGGATATCACTGCTGAATAGAGCGGACCGGCAAAGTCAAAAAACTCTTTTTTCTTCTGCTCTTCTCCCACCAATTCAGGGATAACGATGCTCTCCATCCCCTGCCCATATTCTCCTTCTGTATATTCAGATTCATCCTGCTCATAACCCCCGGCACCCTGCTTGGGAACCCGAATTATTTTCGGTTTAACAGCTTCCTGAACATGCAGCCATCCATACTCTTCGGCCGGCAGGAACAGCAGCGCCTCTCTCAAAGCTTTGCTGATCCTCTTCAGGATATTTTTACTAACCTTCTCCTCTTCTGCGCGTTTTTGCTCGATTACTACTTTCCCCAGTGCCTGCGATATCCGGTCAATGGAAGCGAGAAAACTTTCATAAGCATCATCAAGCACTATCCCATCCCGTGTTCCGGGTGTCAATTGCAGGAAGGAGACATCAATTATCCCCTCCAGAAGGTCAGAATTCCAGGGGTGCTGCGAGAAAACTTCCAGGCTGGTGATATCCTTGATCACCCGTGTCCCATGCTTAAAGAGGCTGATACAGTTCTGCGGGGAGGGATCATTGATATAGAGTTCACAGTAAATATCACCCAAGGGACTAATCGGCTGGGGAAGATTGTGAATCAGCTGCCCGGTAAATTTCCTCGGCTCCACAAGCAGCTCTTTTCTGGCAGTTTTATCGATGATGCGTATCTCCACACCGTTTTTAGAGATTCTATCACGTAATTCTGAAGCAAGATAATTCTGGATTTTCTCACCCGAAAGCTGCCTGATCCCAGCCAGCAGGGGAGTTATATGAAGTTCCGTTCCTGATCCCTGTTCGAAAAGCTCCCTGACTTGTGTAATAGTATATCCCGGATTGTTCTTCACCAGCTTCATGCGTCTGGTAACACCTTCGCTGCCGGTAGATGTAAGCATCAACTGCTCCCCAACGGTCCAGAAGCTTAGTAATCCTATACCAAATTCACCCTGAATATTTAACGCACCCTGCTTCTTGAGTTTTCGTTTCAGCGAATCACCAATATGAGTGGCCACATAAGAAAAATCATCAATCCCGGTACCATCATCAATGATCTTGATGTAATGCTCATGATTAAGCTTACCCCGTATAATCCTGATATGCTTCGCCTGGGCATCAATACTGTTTTCTACAAACTCAGCTATGGCTTTTAATGGATTGTTTTGTGAAAAGGCAATGATGGTAATGGCATTCCAGTTGTTCCCGATTTTCAGTTTGCCCACGTTTTGATTCTTTTTCTTCGCCAAAGTCCTGCCCCCTCTTTTTCGAGACGATCATATCATTTTTTTGGTAATCGTAAAAGCATTGGAACAGAATCTTAATATGCCGGGATTCAGGGTGAATATAATCCTCGTAATCACTAACCATATTTTGGCGTATACCCAACTGTTTTGCGACCTGTCCAACAGGCTAATGCCCCTTCCCCGCCATCATGGAGACTGCGTGTTTCAGCACCGGGATCAGGTATTCCGTACAGGAACGAACCGCTTTTACCGATCCGGGAAAGGTTATAACGAGCGTTCTGCCCTTCACCCCCGCGTATCCGCGTGAAAGCATTGCAGACATTGTCTCACCTAGCGACATAGCACGCAAAGCCTCCGCTATTCCCGGGACAGGCTTGTCGCACCAGTGTGAAGCCGCTTCAGGGGTTACATCACGCGGACCGATACCTGTGCCGCCGGTGGTAATAATAATATCGGCATCTTGATGCGTATCGAGAACCGTGATAATCGCATCAAATACATCCGGGATAATTTCGCTGCGCAATTCAAGAGCTGTTTCCCCGTCCAGGCGGGTTGTCAGTATATTCCTGATCTCAGGGCCCGAAAGATCCTCATACACCCCGTTAAATGCGCGGTCAGATATGGTAATAACCGATACTTTCATGTGTAATCGTTCCCCCGCTAATGACTTTCGTGAAAATACCCCGTCTCGGCATAATACAGTCCCCGATGAGCTTCCGGATTTCGCAATCGGAATGACAGGTCTTGCCAATCTGCGTAACTTCCAATTCTGCATCACCAATAAAGAGCCTGGTACCTATGGGCAATTTGTGCAGTACAATCCCGAGGGTGGTGATATTCTCGGCAAAATCGCCCCAGACCAGCTCCACACCTTTCGCCCGCATCAGATCAATATCTTCCTCGGCCAGAAGTGACACCTGTCGGTGCCAGGCACCGGCATGGGCATCCCCCACAATTCCATGCCCCTCTTTCAGTACACAACTTTGCACTTGGTGTTTCCGTACGCCTTTTTTCTCAGAAATATTCACCGACACGATCTGAAAAGAGTGTTTCTTTCGTGCTGTTTCCGCCTCTTTCATGATATTTGCTCCTTTTTCTTCTCTACAAGGTGGATGCCGCCGATTTCCATCTGCTTATCAACAGCCTTGCACATATCGTATATAGTAAGAGCTGCTGCCGAGACAGCAGTCAGCACCTCCATCTCAATCCCCGTCCGTCCACGGCATACAGCTGCGGCCTGAATAGTGACCCGATCCTCAAGTATATCAAATGTTAGATCAACGGAATCAAGAATGATGGGATGGCAGAGGGGAATCAGGTCAGAAGTCCTTTTGGCCGCCATAATCCCTGCGATTTTCGCAGTGGTGAAAATATCCCCTTTGGGTATTGTCTTATCCCGTATTCGATCCAGAGTTGCAGCCTTCAGTTTTACATACCCGGCCGCTTTTGCTGTCCGTTTTACAATCTCTTTCGGGGAAACATCCACCATGCGGGCATTCCCCTCAGCATCAAGATGACTAAAATCCATACTATCCTCCAATATTCACCATCCTACGGTTTGTGCAGGTCTCCCCGTTCTCCGGCTTAATCTGTATCGCTGTTCTCAGAGATCCCTCAATATCATCAAAGTCAATCGGGATCTCATCATTACCGTGCAGACAGGGCTTAATAAAGCCATCCGCAGTTATCCGGATACGATTGCAGCCGGCACATCTGGGAGGCCGCTCAAACTGCGGGTCGTCCTCTTTCTTCCTGTCCAGCCGGTACTCCTTAATCCTCTGCATCTGCAGGCCGTTCAGCGAACAGTAATCCTGGATGTGCCGCAGATCTTCAGAATCCGTCCTGCTTCCCACCACAGTATTTATTTTTATATGAGAAAAATCTTCCTTCTTTGCAGCCTCAATGCCATTTAGGACATCCTGCAGGTTCCCTCCCCGGGTGATTTCCCGATATGTTTCAGGATTCAGGGTGTCGAGAGATATATTGATAGAGTCCATCCCGGCTTTTCGTAACGCTGCGACCTTGCCGGCAAGCATAGTCCCATTGGTAGTCATACTGATATGAGCTATTCCCCCGGTTTCCCTGGCTGTTTCCACAATGTGGATAATATCATGCCGTACCAGGGGTTCTCCCCCGGTCAGCCGTAATTTCGAGAACCCTACCCTGGCAGCTGCCTGGATAATTTCCTTAATCCGGGATAATGAGAGTTCCCCGCCTTTTTCACAGAGATTGCTGCCGTCAGGGCTGCAGTAGGTACATTTGAGATTACATGCACCGGTGACGGCAAGCCGCAAATAGTAGATTGGCCTGTTAAAAGAGTCTAACATCAACAACAGCCCCCCTATCAAGTGTTTTTATACCTGCAGGTATCTGGATAAGCCCATCAGCATACTGCAGGGCATTCAAATGTGAAGATCCATGGTACGTAAGTGGTTTCACCATAATCACTCTCTTAACCCGTTTGATCATTGCTGGACGGAACTCATGCCGTTCGACGGAACGTCTCCCAACCTGATCAGTCAGCTCACCGGTAATAGACACCGGGGAGTAGGCTAAACCGTTCAATGCATAGATAAGGGGTTTTACCAGGACATCATATAGAATATAGGATGAAACAGGATTTCCCGGCATTCCGAACACCAGAGTATTGTTTTTCCGGCCAAAGAGCAGCGGTTTTCCCGGCTTAATACGAAGCCCGTGTATGAGTACATCCGTTCCCAACGAGCGCAATGTTTCCGGGACATAATCATAATCACCCATTGAGACGCCGCCGGTAACAATAAGGACATCGGCTGCTTCAAGCCCGCGTCCCAGGTACTCTTCATGCGCCTCAACAGTATCCGGGATTATCCCCAGCGGTAGATGTTCGCATCCTGTTTCCTGGAGCTGCGCTCCTAATTGGTGGCTGTTGCTGTTGTAAATTTCACCCGGTTTCAGCTGTGTCCCGGGTTCCACCAGCTCGCTGCCTGTTGCCACAGTCGCGACCTTCAGCTTCCGGTACACCGATACAGTACCTATACCTGATGCAGCAAGGATACCGATATCCTGTGAATTTATACGCTTTTTATCCAGTATTACCGATCCCTTCCGGGTATTCTCTCCCTGCAGGATTATATTGCTGCCCTTTTCCGGTTTAATAATTTCCACCATTGCATGGGTCACGCCGGTTGCGTCGGTTTTACTGATTTCACGGGTAAACTCTACCCTGATAACACTACCGGTACATTCCGGTATCATAGCACCGGTCATAATTCGTGCTGCATATCCCTTTTTGACTGGTAATTTCGGCACATCCCCTGCCGCCACTGTCTCCTGGATGATGAGACGGGTTCCCGCAAGGTTATCTTCATCCACTGCAACAGCAAAGCCATCCATAGCCGACTTGCTAAACGGCGGTGAATCCACAATGGAGAGTATGGGTGCAGTCAGAAATCTTCCCAGCGATTTGGCAAGCGACACAGGTGCTGAATCCGGTTCCAGAGGAAGCATCTGACTGAGAATGATTTTTTCCGCCTGATGATAATCCATCATCTCTATTTTCTTCATAAGCTGCTGCTCCTTAATTTTCAAAATCCCCCCCATATCTTTCTTTCTCC
>JAGLNY010000035.1 GCA_023139255.1 Spirochaetales bacterium | reverse complement strand
TCCAAACCGGCGCAACCGAAGGATCGTCACTATCATATGACCCTCGTGGAAACGAAAGATCCGCCGGAGAGGACCAGGTTTCCCCGTTATCATACGATACACGGCAGCGGACATTGCCGCCGAATCCACCGCTTCCAGGCTTCGGGTTATACATATAGAAAAGGTAGATATTCCCGGAAGGGGTAACCACCGGCACTTGCCATGCCGCTGGACCGGAATCTCCTAACCCATCTCCGTCAATAAAGCGAACACCACTCCATGAACGACCTCCATCGTAACTTTTTGCCTGCATAATGCGAAGAAGGTGAGGTGCAAGACGTTCTGATGTCCAGGTAGCCAAAAGCGAGCCATCTAGAAGTGGTACGACCAATAATTGTTCATTTAACCAAAAAAAATCCGGGTCATCCCAGGATCTGTTACTTCTGTTGGTAGGATCGTAAAGAATATAATCCGGTTTTGTTCTTCTGATCTCATTAGGATTAGCGCCGGAATACGAATCGTCACAGGGTGTTTGGTGAATGTCCAGCTCAGGAGGAAGCTCCAAAGCATGCTGTTGCTTATTCATCTCTTTCATTATTATTTCCATTCCTTTCCTTTATTACTTGTTTCTTCTGAATATTCATTCTTGTAAAATATAAAAATATTATTATAATTACTTAGCATATGCTTTCGCCTTTAGACACCGTATGCAGTATATTGAAAATACTTATTTAGTTACAGAGGATAAAAACATTAGCCTATCGATAGATAAAATTATATCGCAAATACCTCCTATTCGAATTAGGGGTATTGATTTCCATCTTTTAGCCTCTAGCGAATACTACACGAAAACCGAATATTCCGTTAAACTGCACCGCCACCCCTGGTTCTCGTTTATCTTGACCCATTCGGGGTCAACGAAATATCATTTTCCGAACAACGATATCCTTGTCGGTACTAATGATCTGCTTTTCATTCCTCCCGGAGTGCTCCATTGCTGGGAAAGCATCGATCTCCCGCTTCAGATGCGCGGAGTAGTATTCGAAATTTCTTCCGACGATTCAAACCTTGAATCCGCGTTACTTTCCCTCCGTCAAGCGTTGGTACATTCCTCATTTTGTTTTCCCTTGACAAACACAAAACTATCGGAAGTACTCGCTGAGCTTTTCGAATCCGCACGTCCCAACCAAAACTTGTTCGCTGAAAACGTACAGACGCTCCTTGCACGTTTTTTAGTAATGTCCCTGGAAATGACTATGGGAGATATCATTGAAGAATTTCGAAAAGATACCCAACCTCAAAAAGCCAGCTACGCCAAACGTGTAGTCTATAGAATACAGTCATATATACAGGCGAACCTGGACCAGAAGCTTACACGAAAAAATATAGCAGCCCAGATCAACCTCTCCGTCCGGCATATGAACAGGCTCTTTCAAAACGAAACAGATCAATCGATTGGGGCTTATATCCACTCATATAAACTGGCGCGTGCCAAACAACTGCTTGAACAATCTGATATATCGATCAAAGAAATTGCATACTCTCTCGGATATCGGGAGCTGTCCTCATTCTACCGCATGATTCACTATCATTTTGGAAAAACACCAGCGACAATCCGGCG
>JAGLNY010000349.1 GCA_023139255.1 Spirochaetales bacterium | reverse complement strand
CCATAAATACTCACTTTAGCCCTTTTATAATATCAGTCATTTTAGTATATTGAGGCAATATTTAATCAAATCAGGTTTTTAAAGATGGATATCGAGGAATTGAGAACAACCGCGAATCTCGCAATGATGGAACTTCACGAAGGTGAAGTCGCCAGGTTGTCTGATGCCGTATCCAGCATACTTGATTATTTTTCTGTAATGCAGCAGGTCGATGTATCCGGGTTGGAACCTACGACCCATGCACTGGTCGAAGGCAATACAGTTCGTGAAGATACAGAAAATAATAATTCAATTAATCCTGAAAATCTGGTCAATCGGGCTCCCGATAATGATAATAATCATATCGTGATCCCGAATGTACTGTAAAAACCGGGGCACATACCATGAACACTCCCATAAGGGATACCCAGTTCTGGCGCGGCCTCACGGCTAACCCGGAACAATTACAGCATTATAAAAAACTCATTGAAAAACACGACAGTTCGATAGGTGCATTCCTGGAAACAGCCCCGGGACTCGGTGCGGAGCTGGCACAGAGAAATTCCGGATCACTGTTATCCGGAATACCCTTTGGTGTTAAGGACAATATAGCAGTAGAGAATTTCCAGCTTAGCTGCGGGTCAAAAATCCTGGAATCATTTATATCACCATACAGCGCAACAGCTGTTAAACGCTTGCTTGCCGCAGGGGCAATACCGGTCGGGAAAGTGAATATGGATGAGTTTGGGATGGGATCCTCTACGGAGAATTCTGCCTATAAACGAACCGTAAATCCCTGGGATCATACAAGGGTTCCCGGCGGCTCAAGCGGGGGGTCTGCAGCGGCGGTAGCTGCCGGTCTGGTTCCTTTCGCGCTTGGCAGCGATACCGGTGGATCTGTTCGTCAGCCGGCAGCCTTTTGCGGGACCTATGGGCTAAAACCGACGTACGGCGCAGTTTCCAGGTTTGGGTTGGTTGCCTATGCATCATCCCTGGAGTGTGTCGGAATACTGGCTGATTCCGTTGATATGATGAGAAAAGTATTCGGGGTTATAGCTGGCAGGGATCCGATGGATCAGACATCAAGCGGCTCACCCCCGGCATCAAGTAAGGCATCAACCCCTCCCTATACCATTGGAGTGCTTTCCCGGATTGAGGGACTTGACCCGGCAGTTGCAGAGACATATAACGAGACTATTGAACAGATGAAATCAATGGGCTGGAAGATCAGGGAAATCTCTCTTGATACCCGGAAATATGTGGTACCGGCTTATTATACGATAGCTGCAGCTGAGGCAAGTGCGAACCTTGCACGTTATGCCGGAATACGGTACGGAATGCGTGAAAAAGAGGCCGCGGATCATGAAAGCATGGTACGTTTAACCCGGGAAAATGGATTCGGTGACGAAGTAAAACTGAGAATCCTGCTGGGGATCTATGTGCTTCGGTCAGGATTCCAGGATCAATATTACGTTCGTGCACAGAAAATCAGGACACTCATACGAAATGAGATAAACAAGATATTTACCCAGGCTGATATGATCCTTATGCCTGTATTCCCCACCCAGGCTTTTCGCTTCGGCAGTGAGGAGATGACACCTTTTCAGCAGAAACTTGCAGATAAATATACGGTAACAGCAAACCTGGCAGGAATACCTGCACTGAGCTTTCCGGCAGGACAGAAAAACAATCTTCCTTCCGGCTTGCAGCTGATGGCTCCGGACTTCTGTGAAAACCGTCTTTTTGCTGCTGCCGATCTCTTGTCCGGAAGTGAACGTATCCAGCTTGCACCCGATGCGTTTTCTGGTGAGGAGAGAATATAATGGCACTGTTTCAAACATTTATCGGTCTGGAAATCCATATACACCTACTCACAAAGACAAAAGTATTCTGCAGCTGCAGATCAGCCTTTGGGGATAAACCTAATACCAATATTTGCCCGGTGTGTCTCGGGTATCCCGGGGTGCTTCCCGCAGTGAATGCGGAAGCCCTGAAAATGTCCTATATGGTAGGGACAGCACTGCGCTGTGAATTATCAGAGCATACGCTGTTTGAGCGTAAGAACTATTTTTA
>JAGLNY010000348.1 GCA_023139255.1 Spirochaetales bacterium | reverse complement strand
TAGGTACTGCTGATAAATGATGTATGTGCCCCTTCCATAGCTGCCTCTGTCCCTATAACAGCCCCAATCGGGTATCCGTTGCCCAGGGCTTTTGCAAAAACAGCAATGTCCGGGTTAACTCCCAGCTTCAGATGGGCACCGCCAAAATGTAGTCTCCATCCAATCGTTATCTCATCGAAAATCAGCAAGGCACCGCAGTTGTGCACGGAATCACGGACAAATTCGAGAAACCCTTCCTCAGGATCCTGATATCGGCAGGGTTCCATGATTACAGCCGCCAGATTATCCCCATGTTGTTCAATAATGTCTGTTAGCTCTTCCTTATTGTTATAGGTAAAGGTTAATGTGGTACCACGCAGTTCCCGAGGCACCCCCAGGGGACTCAAACCGGGAAGAAGATGCCCTCTCAGACCATCGCTCTCCCCCAGATTTGCAGCCAGGTACCAGTCGTGCCAGCCGTGATAACCGCAGACAGCAATAATGGAACGATCAGTCGTTGCCCTGGCAATTCTTACCGCAACCGAAGTTGATTCACCACCAGTACGTGCAAAACGGGCTTGTGATGCCCATGGATGTATATCGCACAGCTTGTCGGCTAGCCTAACCTCATCATAGGGATTAAGGGTGCTTTGACTTCCCATGTTTATCCGGCGTCTGACAGCCCGGTTCACATCGGGATCACGGTAACCGAGCAGGCAGGATCCGATCCCATTAGTATACATATCAATATACCGCTTTCCGTCAAGATCACGCACTTCACACCCTGAAGCCTCACTGAAATAGGCCGGCCACTGTTCCGGGGCCATCATCTCAGGCCGTTTGCTCAACAACTGAGTTCCCCCGGGAATCCGCTTTTTAGCATAAAGATACTCTTCCTGAGTGATGGATCCGCTCTCCTCCTTGATGTTCAGCAGTTTCATGGCATTATCGCAAAAGATATCTTTCATATCTTCCCTGTTAAGACCGAATTCATCCGCCGCTGTTTTTAGGGCACGTAAAGACTCGAAGCCTACCAGAATTGGTTCCGGCTTACCCCCCAGATCAGGATTCTCCCAATCAATAGTCCCGGGCTGCAGCCAGGCAAAGCCGGTTCCCAGTGTGACTGCCCTGCCCCTGATGTGAGAAACAGGAAAATCACTGCCCCACATAAGCCGGGAAGGCCCGAATTCATGAAGAATTGCGAGCAAAGGTTCGGCTTCACAAATTCCGGAAAGGTCGAACCAGAGATTATCCAACCCACGATAGGCTTGTATTCCCTTAACGGTATTGAAGGCGTGAAAACCCCGTCCTGCATGCGCCAGGATCAGGCGGGCTCCCGGATACTTGCGGCACATTGTAACAATCTGACTCTGGTTTTCAGGATCTAACAAAGCTTTCTGTTTAACGATATGAAGGGTTATTACCAGATTCTCTCTGTCGGCAAGAGTCCACACCCACTCCGGAAGAAAACCGGAAATAGATGAACCGGTTGTAGGTCTGTGACCGCTGGAAAAATGATAGGGCTTGAAGCCCGCAACACCACGGGTTTTTATAAGTTCAGCGTATTCACCCGGGTCTGAATCCATAGCAAACTGCAGGAGCCCCCGACTCTCCGATCGGGATGATAATTCCTCAATAAGGAAAGCATTCATTTTACCGATATCGCTGTTTGGCATTGGAGTGGAAAGAAACAGTCCGCCCCGTATTTTTGTTCCCGGGAAAAAATTCTGCATCTCTTTTTCCCAGAAAGATATATCAACTACTTCCGGACCTTCATTCCAGAAGCTTTCCCCGGATATATTTAAATCCTCTCTTCGATATAGATGGGCATGGGCATCAAAAACCTCTGTTGGAATTATTTCGCTCAGTTCTACCGCCATCCGTCTGTCATTTTCGGTAAAGGACCAATTTTTGTTCATGTCTTCATTCTCTCTGCACAGCTTGTCTGCTTGTTGCTATTGATAGTATTAATGCATATACTAAAGAAAAGTTTTATGATGTTCAACTGTTTTTTTGCATTATTAGTACTACTTATTATAAATGGGGGAAGTGTGGAAACAGGGATGATAACTGAGAGCAGGACTGAACTCACCATTTCCGGTATCCTGGAATATATCCAGGACAACAACCTTCGGGCAGGCGACATGCTCCCTCCCGAGATTGAACTCTCTTCCCACCTGAATACCAGCAGGACCATTCTCAGGGAAGCCATTTCCTACCTTAAGGGATTGGGAATCCTTACTTCACGCAGGGGAAGCGGCTACCAGCTGCAAAAAGTCGACCCCATCTCTGTTTTTAACAAAGTTCTCCGAATTCTCACCCTGATCTCTGCTGCGGACATCGGGGAACTCAAAGCAATGAGAAGGATTCTGGAACTCGGCTCAATTGAGACGGCTGTTGATAAATCCACAGCAGAACATGTGAAAAACATTGAGAATATTACCGTAAAAATGCGAAAGGCATCCCAAGGTGCGCGAGCTGCGACAACCTATGGGGAGTATAATACTCTTGAAACAGATTTCCACCAGGCCATCATGGCCCCATCGGGGAACAAGATGCTTACCACCCTGAACGCTGTTATCAAAATATTTTTCGACAAGGAAAAGGGAGAGGACAGGGGAAATCCCTATCCCCCGGAAGATTTGAAAAGGGACACGGCAGAACATATTCTCATCGCTGCTGCCTTCACCGCAGGGAATCCGGAGGCCGCCTATGCGGCCCTGAAAGAGCATGAACGACTGCCTATGGAGTCCTGAAGGGATAGTCCTGTTCTTTTTGTTAGATGTCATAATTCTTTTTAAACCCAGAAAGCATATAACGGACTGGGGTGCAGAAAAATTTGACTTTGTAGTAGAAACTGAGCGTATATACGTTTTCATTGGGGATTTGTCGTATTTTCAGCTCGCACATTTCATTCCTGTTTCACTACCGGCAAACAACTCATTCTGAGACGTGCGCATCCCAGCGGGATCATGGTAATAGTTTCTTCTTTTTTAGTAGTATCAGGGTTCTGAGGAATTTCAGCTACAGTATTATCCTCTCCCAGCTTCCATAACGGGATCTTCTTTGCTTGTATACTCAGTTCAATTGGTGCTTCATTCACAGTCCATGGTTGATCTGAGATTATTTCTTTTTCCTCAACTTTAATACCGGATGACGGATCATCCCTATCTATAATCAACCCATAGTTCCAGGGGCTTTTCGGAAAAACTTCCCATTGCGGCCACTCCTTTGTACCTTCCCACTTTCTCCATTCCTCTTCAATCCTGACCGAATAACTGAGGGGTCCCCGGTCAACCGTCACGCTTCCGTTCCGGGGCCATTCAGTAAGAGAAGGTTTCATAGCCATTGAAATCTCAACCGCATCACCGGAACACCATTCCCGTTCGATCCGGAGATAGTATCCAGGTTCAGCCTTATGTTCAACAATTTTGTTGTTCACTTTCACATTGAATCTGGTACACCATTTCGGAACACGCAGGTAGAGAGGAAAGGCTCCTTCCCCTTCGACTGAAAGATTGACATCTCCTTTAAAAGGATAATCTGTCTGTGTAGTAAGGGTTACTACATCTCCATTCTCACCAACCTTTGCAGTTACTGAAGATGCGGCGTACAAATATGCTGCAAGCCCGTTATCACTTGTTGCCTGCCACAAGTTCTGTGCATACCAGGGCCATCCCATTGCCACATTATGCTGACAGCATCTGTATTTGTGAGGCGAATAAGGCAGTTGCTGATTCCCAGGTATCTGTTCGTTAAGGAAATCATGATTGTCATTCGAGTCAAGCTGGGGGAGGTTGGAGGCTGTTAAATAATGAAGCCCGGAAAGGTCGGGAGTTTGAGCTGCAGGAAAGTGATTAAGCATTACATCCTCACACCGATCCGCATAGAGCGTGCTTCCGGTGATCCTCCCAAGTAGATAGAAGTTTTTTGCAAATTCTATCATTCCGCAGGTTTCAAACCCCTGACGGGGATCTGTCTTCCCCGGACGTATGCCTTCATCTGCGCCAAATATTCCTCGCGGCTGCTGACCCCATACAAACATGTGTTGACTATACCAGTATTCACTTTGCTTAAGATGGCGGCTCTCATTCGATTGTTGGGAATAGATCCCGGAGTAACCGTACCGTTGCGTAAAGTTAACAATATGAGGGTCAAGATATTCGCTCTTGGCAGGCATGATATGGTCAAAGAACCGGGTCCCGAGATTAAGGAGCCACGTGTCACCGGTTATATTATAGAGCCAGTAAATGTGGGGAAGCATATCCCCTGCCCTGTTAACCTGGATCGTGATTTTCCAATCGTCAAATTCTTCCCGGAATACTTCTTCACCGTTATCTGAAATTTTTGGCATAAACTCAGCTTCAGAGAGATCTCTGCAGAATGCAAAAAACCTGGTCACAAAAGGAACCACCCGTTTGTCGGAGGTGAATTCATAATGATGTATTATCGCATCAAGCATCATCATATGGGGCCAAAGATCACATATACCCTTTCCGTTTTTACCTTTGACCAGCCTGTGGCAGGATGCACCAAAATACCCTTCTGTTGTTTGGCTTGTAAGTATTTTTTCTATCCATTTATCTTTTATCCTGTTAAGCCGTTCGTTTTTAGTCAGGACAGCAAGATCATAAAATCCCCTAAACCAATAGGGTTGTTCTTCCCAGCCTTCTTTCTCTGTCCCAAACCAGCCATTATCATCAGTCAGAAAAGAACTGATCTCTGTTAACCGCCCGGTCATACCCTCAACCATCAGCTCAAGTTGGTGCTTTAGCCATCCCTCAGGTTTAATGCTGCCCAGAGGAAGTTTGGAAAGCGGGTTCGGGATTAGGGGAGCACGATTTGATTCATAATATCTGTTTTTTTGTATGGTTTTTGGAATTGAGGCAGTTGAAATATTCATGATTTCTCCTAGTTCTGAAAGCATTTAGAAATTAATTGGTTTTGGTTACAATTTATTCAGAAAGCCCTTCGTAATGATTATGGACATCCCTAAAAGCCACTCTTCTACCCAGGGAACTTCATAACCACTTCATCCCCTAAAGACCTTTCCAGTCAATGGAAACCGAGACCTTATCCTGAGCTGATTGTGTCATCGTCTCAATAATTACATCTGTATTAAATCCATCTATTACAGTAGGATCGCCTTGCTTGCGGTTTGATAAACAGTCTACTATGTAGTTCATTTCCACATCAAATGGATTGACTGCATCAAACCGGTACTCCGTTGATGTTTTATCTTCATTATTATAATAGACAAGAAGTGCCGCGTTATTTTCCGGATGATCCCACATCACAGTATAAAGATCAATTCGTCCGTTTACCCCATGTATCTGGATAAATTCATCCCAGGAGTTTTTTTCATACCCAATTTTTTTTAATGGATGTGTTGCTGCCTCAAAACTTACTACAAGTCCACCCATATACTCAAAAAGTGCTGTGGCTTTTCGGTCAAACCGGGTTCCCGGGATATAGTCCATATTTGCATAAAGACTTGTAGGTCTTCCTAAAAGAAACATCATCATATCAAGCATATGGCTTCCTGCACATTTAGTTACAGCACCACCATAAGTTCCCAATACAAATCCAAAACTTCCCACATCGTCAGTTTCATAGAAATTTCCCCAAGGCTGGTATGTCCGGACTTGAGCACTAAATATTCTACCCAAAGCAGGAATAAACTCCTTTGCTTTTATTGAAGCCGGAAAAAACCTTTTCATAAAAGCTGTAAAAAACAGAGTGTGTGAGTTGCTAACTGCTTTTACCACCTCTTCAGCTTCAAAAGCATTATCCATCATCGTTTTTTCACAAACGATATCTTTTCCGGCTCTTATTGCTTTTAAGGCAATGTCTTTGTGAAACTTGCTGCCAGTAAGGATACTCACTACTGTAACCTCAGGGTCTTTAATTAGATTGTTATAATCTGTGCTAATTTTAGCCCCGAATTTTTCGACCCATGGTTTCGCTGCTTCTTCATTTATATCTGCAATATGTACAATTTCTGCACCGGTCTTTTCAAGGCCATTAAAATGAAATCTTGATATGTTTCCACAACCCACTATGCCAAATTTTGGTTTCATTATCTATTTATACTCCTTTTAATACCAAATTTTTTCATACTTCATATTTTCCAGTTGGTTTCGCTTCCTCAATATTAACTGGTAACTTTTAAGTTTATTACCACCACCATCTGGGATTGTATAAGTAGCATCTATAATTATTCTGAAAAGCCTTCTATTTTTTCTGATAGTTTTTCAAGTTCTATTCTTAAAATTAATTTTTTACCTAGTATTAACTCAAATGCTACTATTGCACACTACTTTGGATTCATAAATCGATCATTTTTTTTAAAGTTTTTGCCATAATTTCATAACCTTTTGCATTTACATGTATACCATCCGGTGAAAGATCAGTGATAATTGTTTTTCCATCTTTCATACACAAGCTTGAATGATAATCAATATACTTGATGTTCTTGTCCTGGCTAAGTTTTATAATAAAATCATTAATTCTTTCTGTTAATTTCCATCTGATATGTTTATTATAAGGAGCTGCAATATAAGACGGAATAATAGAACAGAGTGCTATGTTAATACTGTTTTCCAGACACTTGTTGACCATTTTGTTAATATTTTTCGTTGCTTCAATAAACACATCTTCTTCATCCAGACCAGAAATTCTCCACCAAGGATCATAATGTGTCGCGGTTATATCATTCGTTCCTATCATTACTATTGCCAAACTTGGATTAAGTTGAATTACATCAGCATCGAAACGTTTTAGGAGATATTTCGAGGTATCACCACCAATCCCTCTGTTTATTAATAACTTTTCAGTATTAAAGAAGACGTTCAAATCCCAGAGCTGCGTTATGGAATCGCCAATAAAAAGAATATCCGGTTTTTTTTTCATATATAGCAATTGCTCATTTGCAAAATCGAATTCCAATCTTCTTTCATCTGTGGGAATCGTTTTACCAAAAAATCCCGGTTTAATCACTTTCATTTGCATCTCCACCACCATCTTTTAGTCATTTACCATAATAGCTTTTATTGCCGTTTCTTTATCATCCCTAAATTGAGGAATTGCACAGCTAATTTCATCAATAGTAAATCTATGTGTGATAAGATCTTTTGTTTGTACTACTCCGGATTTTATAAGATCGATACATTCAGGAAAATAGAGTGCAGGGGAAGCAAATGAGGAACGTAACTGAAGCTTGTTCACATGAAATATATTTGAGTCA
>JAGLNY010000347.1 GCA_023139255.1 Spirochaetales bacterium | reverse complement strand
GTACCGGTCAGATAAGAGTACTGCAGCCAGTCGGCCAGTTGAAGACGACCTTCAACGGCATCAAAAACCCGGGCCGTACCTGAGAGAAGCAACCCGTTTGTACCAAACCCCCAATCCCTCTCGAACATCCCCCAGGAGAGCTGAACAGCGTTATCCAACAGTGCCAGAACCAAATCAGATTCCATATCAAAACCAAGTACGGGAAGTGTAAGAGGTGCTTGTACAGCAGGCTCTCCGACATAGATAAACTCGCCATCTGAATACCCGATATTGTTCTGCACATTCCCAAAAAAATAGAAATAAAAGCCTTCTCCCGGTTTACTGAACCTATAGGGAGCGTACGCCTGGGTATCAAGTTTATCAAGCCTCAACCCCGCTCCCATCAACAGGGAGACCGAGTCTGTGATATCGGCTGCGAGATAGAAATCCAGCACATTTCTCAGGTCGTAGTCGACAGCACTCATAACAGGAAGTGAAATATGTGACGAAGCTTTAGCTCCCACTTGAGTACGTAATAATCCGTTCTGACTCTCCGTAACTATGGATCCTCTATTCAGGATTTCATCCGTATTATTCCCGTTCCCTTTATCGGAGAATTCTGCAAGATATCCTTGAATGATTCGTTTTTCTTCCTGGGATAAGTCGTAACTACCAGATTGCGTAGACAGCGCCGTCCTGAGAATCCCTTCAATATATGCCTCAGTATACGGTTTTACACCACTAAGCTGGCCAACAGCTCCCTTGAGCTCCAGCTGCTGTATGACATGATATACACCATGTGTAACAGGAACATGCAGTTGACTGCCGAATGCAGGCATTATACCGATAAGAAGCAAGAACACAATGCTGCAGACCGTTTTCCCATACTGCCATTTATGATACTTCAACAACGCCCCCCTTGTACTCATACGAAAATATTTTATGTAAGATTGTCGGAAAGCCACTCCTGGAGTGCCGTAATCCGCCTCTGAAATGCACTGGGAAGATGTACAGAAAATCCCAGAAATGAAAATGTCGGTTTCTGCCCTGTTATATGAGCTTGCGAATAGCAGAGTACCCCTTCATCCAGAACAAAAATTGCAAATGAGATATTCAAGGTCTGTTTTGGAATTACAGGAATAATTCCGAATACTGAAAGTGTTGTCATATTCTTAACCGAGAGGAATATTCGATCAGTATCAATAGCATAGTTGAATGCATAATAATTCCCGGCAAAACTTGTATCTTTCTGGAATACAACATCATGTATTTGTGACGGCAGCTCCTGTAATACGGGATCGTCAAGGTGTTCCCAGCTTCCTACTTTCGGGACATGATACGATTTTGTAAAGAGCGGGTACGGGACATTACCTCTTCGATGGGATATATAGGTAATGCCTTCCTGGGTCGAGACAGCCCGCAGTGTATTAACCAGATGTAACAGGAGTTCCTCTTCAGAGAGGTTTACAAGATAATCCGGTAGAGGTATGAGTGACAGGCATTCAACCGTAAAACTCTCCAGTTCATCATTATCAGTCTCTTTCCCGGCTCCAGCAGGCCTCCGAATCCCCATACCTTCAGGAGCATAGAGAAGATCACCGCTTATTGTTGTATCGTTGGCGAGTAGTTGTCCTGATATCAATGCAGCTCTCATCTCATCAGATAATCCGGGAAAAACAGTATCCAGAGACTGTGCCCCACTAACTCCACTAACTCCACTAACGGAAAAGCTGAAAAAAACCAGCACTACAAGAAATATCGGCATTCTTTGTTGTTTCATATTGTTACTGTACACTCACCACCACTCTTATATCAATATTAATATGCATTCTTATTTACAAATCCCTTGATAAACGTGAAAAAGATAATTTTAATATCAAGCAGCAAACTCCAATGCTGAATATAGAATAGATCACTCTCAATTCTCTTAGGTAGGGATGTGTTTCCTCTCCATCCGTTTATCTGTGCCCAACCGCTCATTCCAGCTTTTACCTTATGTCTGAGCCGGTATCCCGGAATTTGTTTGCCAAATTCCTTCGCCAAATCCGGGCGTTCCGGGCGTGGGCCGATAAGGCTCATATTACCGATCAGCACATTGAGCAGCTGTGGAAGCTCGTCCAGGCTTGCCCTTCTAAGAAACTTCCCTAATTTTGTGATTCGCGAGTCATTCTCCTCTGTCCATGCTGCTGTTCCATTACCGGATGTAACAGCATCTCTTTTCATAGTCCTGAACTTAAACATCCTGAAAACTCTATCCCCCTCTGTAACTCTTTTTTGGGCAAAGAATACAGGTCCTCGGGAAGTCAGTTTTACCAACAACCCAATTAGAACAAACAGCGGAGAAAGTACGATCAATCCAATCAGGGAAAAAATGATATCAAAGGTGCGTTTAATAATTCTATCAAAAAATGTCAAAGTTGTATGATTCACCTGCAGTACATGCTGCCCGTTTTGGGTAATGGTACTTGAACCAATTATAGGAAACTGAAAGTCAAGAATCACCATAAGGGAAGACATTCTATCATAACACTGCCCAATGTATTTTTGTGATATGTCGAAATATGATTCAGGATAACTTATCACTACGATGTCAGGAAGAAGCTGCTCAAGGATCTCCGGGAGATCACCGTTATACTGCTTGAATTCATGTATTGTGTGTGATTCATCCGCACCAAACTGTCCAATAATCCTGATACCATAGGCAGGGTCTTTGTAAGGTTCAATATATTTTTCCAGAGCTGGTCCAAATCCAAGGAGAAGCAGTTTTTTGTTATTCCACCCTTTCTTACGCAGCAGTAAAAGGATATTCTTAACTGCTATCCGCTCTGATATAATAAACAGCACTACTGTTATGCTAAACAGAAAGATTGTGAGCCGGCTGACACGTGCTGGAAAGAAAAAATAGAGTATAATGACAAATCCAAGAACCGCCTTGAAGGCTGCAAGGACAATTGATGTGCTTTCATCAATCCAGGTAAAATTCCTCATGCTGGAATAGAGTTTGTTACTGTTCAGAAAGAATATAAACAAAACTATAATGATAATTCCCAAACGTAAAAACAGGTCAAGCGGCTTCCCGATTCCTCCGGGAATAACATAAAAACGCAAATAGTATGAAACCAACCATGCTGCCGCAACAGCCATGATGTCTGCGATCATGCGCAAAACAAAATATTTAAAATCTTTCAAATGATCCATTATGGCTTTCCTGATATTATTCTAGCAGCTGCGCTATTTCGCCCAAACTACCTTGTTTATTATCTTCACATAACTCTCAATTACCTTAATTACTTTTTGCGAGACATTAGCATCCTCATAATCAACGGGGCTGGTTGAGGTTCCGGGTCCGGTTGAAGTTGAGTTGATATTTGTAGCCATGCGTATGGCATTTACAACTCCCCTCTTTGTAATCCCGCCAATAACCATGCTGCCTTTATCCAGGACTTCCGGCCGTTCAGTACTGGTCCTGAACAACACTGCAGGAAATCCGAGCATTGAAGACTCTTCACTAAGTGTACCACTATCTGAAAGCACACAAAAGGCTTCCTGTTGTAATTTATTGTAAGCAAAAAACCCGAATGGGGATAAGTTTTTTATCAGGGGATGAAACGTAATCCGACTCTTCTCAATCTTTTTCAGACTTCTCGGATGAGTTGAGTAAATTATCGGCAAACCAAACTCTTCAGCAATCCCGTTGAGCGTATCCACCACTTTTAAGAAATTGTCCCGAATATCAAGGTTTTCTTCCCTGTGAGCCGAAACTACTATATACTTACCGGATTCCAGCCCCAATTCTTTAAGAACATTACTGCTTCTTATCTGATCCTGATACTGAACAAGCACCTCACGCATGGGGGAACCTGTTACAAATATATGCTCTTTCCTGATTCCTTCAGAGAGCAGGTAACGTCTGCTATGCTCCGTATAGGGAAGGTTAATATCACTAATATGGTCAACAATCTTTCTGTTAATCTCCTCCGGAACGTTCTGGTCAAAACACCGATTCCCGGCTTCCATATGAAAAATAGGTATTTTCAGACGTTTTGCCGGGATTGCACTGAGAGCACTGTTTGTATCACCGAGTATAAGCAAAGCTTCCGGTTTCTCCTTCATCATTACTTCATACGAACTTGATATGATATTCCCCATGGTCTCACCCAGATGCTTTCCAGGGACTTCAAGAAAGTGATCGGGCTTTCTCAGCTCAAGCTCCTTAAAGAACACTTCATTCAGGGTATAGTCCCAGTTCTGACCTGTGTGAACAAGTATGTGATCAAAATAGGCATCACAGGCTTTGATGACGGCAGAGAGCCTGATTATTTCGGGTCGTGTGCCTACTATTGTCATAACTTTTGTACGATTCATTTTTCAGACCTCTTCATAATAAGTATCCGGTTGGTCAGGGTTGAAGATCTCATTTGCCCAGAACAGTACTATCATCTCACTATCCCCTGTATTTTTTATTGAGTGAGTGTATCCCGGAGGAATATCAACAACTTGTATATTATCTCCATTTACATCGTAAGAAAGTATTTTATCATCCAGAATATGTCTGAATTTGATGGTGCCGTTCCCGGAAATCACACAGAACTTCTCAACTTTACTGTCGTGAAAGTGATTGCCGCGGGTAATTCCCGGATGTGTTTTTGAGATAAATATCTGCCCGCTGTGTTTCGATTTAAGAAGCTCAAAAAGAAATCCTCTCGTATCACGTTTCATTTCTACCGGATACGCAAAATCATCTTTTGCGAGATAGGATAGATAGGTTGTGTAGAGTCTTTTTGTCAGCGGATTGGCAAAATCCGGTAGAATGGAATTCTTACGCATTTTTTTGAAGGATGATAGTGTGTCAGCAAGATTCCCGAGTGTTATCTCATAACTCGCAAACCCGCCGCAAAACAGCGGTTTTCCAACCTCTGTTTCAGTTAACTCCTGGATAATAGCTGCTGTCACATCATCAATATAGGCAAGTTTCAGCAGATTGTTTCGATCAGAGATAACAATTTCCTGTCCATGGGCGATGTTGTGGCAGAAGGTCGATACCACGGAGTTGTAATTCGGCCGCGACCATTTCCCAAAAAGATTCGGGAACCTGAATATCCCCACACGATTTCCCGTTTTCTCAGCATATGAGAGAAGCTCCTGCTCCCCGGCTTTTTTACTTCTGCCATAGGGGTTGTCACGTTCCGCCTGGATTGAGGATGAGTAGATAATCTGTACGCTCTCACCCCGCTTCTCAAGGCAGGAAGTTACGAGACCCGTTAATCCGGCGTTTACCTTCATGAAGTCATCAATATCATCCGGACGGTTCTCACCGGCAAGATGCACTACAGCATCACAGATATCCAGTGCTGTATAAAGAACTGAAATATCATCTTCCTTATCAAATTCAAGGATTTCTATACTCTGATTTCTTCTGAGAACTGAAATCAGGTTTTGACCGAGAAATCCCGCACTGCCGGTTATGAGAATTTTTCGTACTTTACTTACTTCTTCCATAATTTCAGCTCATCTCTTACATATTCAAGACTGAGAAGGAGTTCTTTCATCTTCTGAACATCAAGCCGGTTTGTGTTTTCAGAGGTATAGGGTATATGTTCAACAATATCACCCTCACTAAAAAACTTTGCATAATTCAAGTCCCGATTATCAGGATATACCTTATAATAGCTCCCGAGATCTTCCGCCCTGGCCACCTCCTCTGAGGTCAGTAGTGTTTCGTGCAGTTTTTCCCCATGCCGTGTCCCGATCTGCTTGATATTGCAGGGAACTTCAAATAAATCCGTAAGTGCCTCCGCAAGTATCCGGATAGTGGCAGCAGGAGCTTTCTGTACAAACATGTCCCCCTGCTCGCCATGCTCAAATGCAAACAATACAAGGTTGACTGCATCGTCCAGACTCATCATATAACGTGTCATTTTAGGATTTGTGATGGTAAGCGGTTTCCCCTGCTTAAGCAGGTTGATGAATAGAGGAATTACCGAGCCTCTGGAGGCCATAACATTCCCGTACCGGGTGCTGCATAATACGGTATCACCACCCATCCTGGAATTTGCTATTACCACCTTCTCCATAAGGGCTTTTGAGATCCCCATGGCATTTACCGGGTAGGCGGCTTTATCAGTACTTAAGGCAATAACCTTGCTTACCTGCGCTTCCCTGGCTGCCCGGATTACATTCTCAATGCCCAGTATATTTGTTTTAACTGCCTCTATTGGAAAAAATTCACAGCTGGGAACTTGTTTCAGGGCAGCGGCAGAAAAAACATAGTCCACATTAAACATTGCATGTCTGAGTGAATTATAATCCCTGATATCACCAATAAAGAATTTTAATTTATCATTATGATAATGCTTTCGCATATCATCCTGCTTTTTCTCATCCCGGCTGAATATGCGAATCTCTTTAATCTCTGTTTC
>JAGLNY010000346.1 GCA_023139255.1 Spirochaetales bacterium | reverse complement strand
GGTTCGAGTCCTCTTCCGGGCATAAAAAAACAGGAATCCATTTCGGGTTCCTGTTTTTTTATTCTCTGACGTAGAACGAGAAAATATACTGCAGTTTTACAAAGAGATTTCGATACCAAAAGAGATATCTGAAAGAATAATTGCCTATACCAAATTAGATTTCGATAAAACTGCCAAAGAACTAATTCCGCAGGAATTTGTTCCAGGTTCAGAGTCCGAATAGAGGATCACTATTTTTATACAAGGATGCAGAACGAAAACTCCAGGAAGATTTGCAGACATAAAGTCCGGATAACAAAATCATGATGATTACGGTTCGATCTAATTCCCTAAAACATTTACTGATTTAATAAAAATCAGCTTTTCCATTGTTTGGCAGAAATGATGAAAAACTCTGATCGAGTGAACTTCAATTCGTCTTGGAAGCTGGTGATACTGAGGATGGATTATTTCATATTTAAAGAGATTCCATCCAAAAACGTTTTCATCAACGAAACGCTTGAAGAAGTTATCATAAGGTGTTTCGATTTTGATAAAAGTTTTGTATTTGATGTTAAATTCATACCGTAGGAGTTTCGTCAAGAGGCTGATCAGGCAATGAAAATAGAAATTAATGCGATTGTCCTAAAAGGAAACCCAAATGCTGGACAACTGATGAATATGGGTGTAGACTTTAATAAAAGGTATATGAGTATTCAGCTGTAGTATAATAATAAGTATTGAATATTCCTTAAAAACTCAATTGTACCGCATATTTCTTACACTCGCCGGATGAAATTAAATCAATAAAAGTATTTTGTAAAGTAGGTAATTGACTTTTTTATTTAATAAATTACTGGGCACTGCAAAAATTATTTCTTGATTCATTATCCAAAACAAGCATTTTTGTAATTGCTCAGTAAAAACAAACCAAGTGGATGTAATATAGACGGCAATAATTCCGAACGGAGAGATTTCTGACATTTCATCATTATGTTCGAGGTTGTTAAACTACAACAGGCTGTTGATAAACATGGTGTACACCTGACAACTAAGAACCTCCACTTTCGAAGTCACACTTGTTTTCAGTGACAAGTGAAGGAGAAGCCAGTGAGTATATATCTCGGTATGTTGGCACATCCAACTGACGGTTCCGATGGAATAAAAGAGGGAATACACCTGCGTTGGGCTTCACATTATAAATTAGGATTTCCTAAATCGGGTTATAAACTTTACCGTAAAAAAAGCCAAAAAAAGAACTATCATTGTTTTTCAGTTAAGGATCTTGAGAATTTAAATCCAAAGGGAAGAAAAAAATCTAAATACTTCCTTGATATTAAACTTCCTGAAGAAAGCTCACATCTTATAATTAATTACAACAGCCCGAAAACAGATTTTAAAGTACTAGCTTATAATAATAAAAACCTGCTTTGGGAAAATTCAATTAAAGGTAAACAACAAAAAGATGGACAGATTGACATTGTATCTGGACAAATAAACAGAATTGCCATTATAGCAAAATATGTGGAAATAACATCAATTTGTTATTGGACATGTTCTGGTGATGGTTGGGAACTTATTAATCATGAGTGTGGATTTGGCCTTCCTTTTGATGCCATTATTGATGAAAAATTACATAAAAGGCTTACAGCCATATCAAAAGATCCCTGTGATCCATATTGGGGAATGGCAATTTGCCGGTTAGGTCATAGAAATTGCAATCTTAAAGGGCAAAATTTTCAGGATTTAAAAGATATGATATCTGGAATGGCTGGAGAAGGGATTGTTATTCCAATTGGCTGGAATGATTTCAATGTCGAAGAAGAAGGACATTCCTGTGAAGAAGAAATATCTCCCGATTTCGGAATTACTCCATATGATTCATTATTGACTCAAAGTATAAATCCGGAAATTGCTATGATCCTGGGCCTTTACTGGATTGATAAAAGAGTGGAAGACCGTCTGTATTATGACTATAAAGTAGAAGCTGAATGGGATGAAAAGGCTTTGTTTAAATTGGAATATGAATTCACCTTTGGTGAAGAAGATACAGCAAAATCATATTTCCCGATATTTCGTCAATCCTTGCGGAAAGGAAATGCACTATTTCAAGGGACAAATCCACGTATTCTAAATGTGAGTTCCAGTTTAGCAAAAGTAAAAAAAGGGATAGCTTTTGATTATCCAAATGATTCAAGAATCAACATCATCTTTGATAAACCGGTCAAAGAGGTTCAGATCTTTATTCAACAGAAAGGGCTGAAGACCAAATTGAGAGCCTACAGTTATTGGTTTGGAGGTCCTGTCAAGGAATCAATTCTCAGCCGGAAAGAAGGGATCTTATCTGTCCATGGTGATAGTATTAAACACCTTGTTCTTGAAGGCGAAGGAGTTGTTCTATTACGACTGCATTATGATTTTGAAGAGTTACAGAGAGGCCAGCATAGCTTTTGTATTTGTGGAATTAAAAAGCTTATTCAGGAAAAACCTGCTGTACCAAAAGGATTAACAGCTACCTGTTTAAGGGGAGCAGTTACAGATGTCGACGAGAATTACTATGAAACAGAGTACAGATTTCGTGCAGGTTTAAGATGGGAATATATAGGTGATTTAAATACAGGACTCTTGACAAATGGACCAATTGGTTATTTTGTAAATAGATTGGATCCAAGAGGTAATAATGAAATTCTAAATGAGGGAGATCCCATCTTTGTTATACCTGAAGAATTTGGAGATGAAGAAAACCAACTTGAGATTCACAGAATTTCAGACTGCAGTGGAAAAGATGTTGAAGAACGTCCCTATTATAATGATGCTGTTTTAGAAAAAGGAATTTATAAATATAAAGTTCAGTCTTTTGATATTTTCGGGCGTAAAAGTAACTATTCTGAAGAAGTTCCGGTTGAATTAAAACCACCGCCGCCACCGCCACCCATTAATGTTCGGGCCAAGTTCCTGGATTATGATTCCTATGATCCTGAAGAAGATTTCTTTAAAGATCCTTCCCTTTTAATTGAAGAAAAACAGTGGTTATTGGAAAATAAAACCAATGGTTTTTTAATCAAATGGTCCTGGCCGGATAATTTGCAGAAACAGGCACCTGACTCATGTGGATTTAAAATACGTTTTTGTACTGGTTGGTTAAACGTTTATCAAGGTAAAGTTAAGGAAGTTGTTACTGATACTGAAATTAAAACTACATTAACTTTTAATCCCAACAATCCACTTTCAGAGAATATCTTAATTAATGAGTGGATTAAAATTGGGGCATTTACATATAAGATTTCAAGCAATACAGCCGGTAATGATCCTGTTTTAATATTGGAAGAGCTGCCGGAAAGTCTAGAACTACCTGAAGATATAAAATTAGAAACAGGTGCTCATCTTACATTATCAGTATCCAAAGCCATTCAAGAGGGTGGAGCGGCTATCAATTACAATGATCCTGGGAATTGGGATGATCCTTTCTCTGAACATATAATTGAGGTTCCGAGTGATTCCGAATATAACATCGTAATACCTATGCCCAACAGTCTCAAGTTCCCTGATTATTTAAATGAAAAGACTGTGTATGGACAGATCGCAATTAATACATATTCCGAAGATAGTGAAGGAAGTATGTCAACACCTGCAACAGTCATGGCAGTTAATCGTCAATCACCGCCAGCACCTGTTATTAATTATCCTGATGGCGAGACATTAAAAACTACAAAGGCAGATTTCTATGGGAAGTCTACTTATGAATTAAACTGGCCTGTGAATAACAGCCTGCGTTATGATATTTTTCGCTGCATGGACCAGACTTTGTTTATGGTGGATAAAAGAAACAGGACTAATAGAGATTCGACTCTATATGATGACGTAATTGAACAACTGGCACCGACTCCTATTGATGAGGCTCTTTTTTCAGATCCGGAATTAAACTATGCAACGCTGATTATTGAGGGGAAATACAATCTGTTAAGAGCCCTTGCCTGCCTGGAGGACAACGGAGAGGCATTTGGAAAACTCAATGATAAACCATTAAAAGATGTTTCCAAATATACAGATAAGAGTATAGATGGGAGGAGTAATAATCTTTATTTCTATAAAATCCGGCCTATAGATGAAATCGGTAATCAGGGAGAATTTTCACTGGCAACTGCACCGGTAGAATGCCCCAAAGTTACTGCCCCCGTTGCTCCGGTGATCACAAAGATAGTTGGGGGTCAAAAGCAGATAACTGTTAAATGGTCTGGAAATCCAGGATCTGATATTGCTGGATATCTTGTATATCGTACTGATGTAAAATCGAAAGCTAGAGATTGGAGAAAGATGGAGCTGGTTAAAGCTAATGAGAGTAATGAGTATTCTGTGATAGCTGGAGATCCTTTAGAACTGGTTGATCGTTCAATAAAATCAATGAAACCATATTGGTATGGTGTTGTTGCTGTAGCAGAAGGGGTAGGTGGTCTTAAGGTAAAGTCAAAAATGAATGCAATAAAAATTGGGCAGGCTTTCGACATACAGCCTCCAGAGCCTCCTGTTTTACAAAATATGGAAAGG
>JAGLNY010000345.1 GCA_023139255.1 Spirochaetales bacterium | reverse complement strand
CCCTGATAAGCGTGGGGGGAACATCCCTGAACATTTTCCTTATTTCAGCTTTTGTCATTGGAACGTGGGTTCCCAGCGCAGGCATAATAGCTTTAACTGCATCTCTGTAATAGTTATAGGCAATCCCGGTTATCTCACCTGCCCTGCTGTGAAATCTTGTAATATCCGGCGGTAGGATGAGGATTCGTTTTTTTGGTCCGATCTTATCAAATGCCTGATGAAGTGCGGTTTTTAACTCAGCTTTTGTAAAAACTTTTTCAGTTGAGCCTTCTGAGTAATAACTCTTCATTTTAAGCCTCCCAGGGCGGCCGCTCAGGCAGGTACGTCTGGAACTCTTCTATCAGTTTGTTTTCATAGGTTCCTGCATAGGATTTATCGAAGAACTTATCCAATCCCTCATTAAACAACCTTTCCCACGATGCATCCTCATTACCCGGATTCACTGGATAAAAAAGCACTCCGTTTGTTTTCGCTGCTTTCAGGTCACCAGGTGCATCCCCAACCATAAGTATCTGATCCAGCGGGTATTTACCGACAGCGGCAAACTCCAGGTGCTCGGTTTTTGTGCCCATCTCCTGTCCCGCAATCACCTTGACAAATTTATCAATTCCATGCTCTTTCCACTCCCTGTTCAGCGCCGCAAACGGGGTTTGGGATACCACAATCATATCTGCTTTATCCTGCACCTTATCAAGACATTCGCGAACAAAAGGGAAAGGGGGAATGCCGTGAACCATTCTTTCAATAGTTTTATTTACCGAGATTGAAAAATCGTATATTGTATCGAATTCCGGTGCTTTATTGGTTTCCATCTCTTTTACCAGGGCGGGATTTCCCAGCTGGGTCTCACGCTTTATCCAGTCCCTCAGCGCGGATAGTTCCGGGATTTTAGCACCCCGTTTTACCACTTCAGGTTTTCGTTTCAACAGGTCTATTGCCCCTATAACGGCAAGGAAACGGTTGCAGCCTCTCATCTTTGAGTAGAGATTTACAAAATCCCACACTTCCCTGCTGTAACGTGATACAGACTGAAGCCCGAATTTCTCAATAAAGTTGGGACAGAAACACTCTTTATGCTTAATTTCCATGGTATCAAACACACATCCGTCAGAATCCAGTCCTATAAAGAACTGTTTCTCCGGTTTTAAATCATGCAGTTTTTTTGCGGGATTCATATTTTTCATCCTTTTCATTATTCGTAAGTTACTGAAAGTGTTATCACATAACTGTGCATTACGTCAATATGGTGTACTATTATTCAAAATCATTTTATTACTTTTTATCATACAACAAGTTAGTGATATTATTTGAAAGCTGATAAAGAAAATATTGACAATATGATACTAAATTGATATTCTCACCTACGAAAGGAAACGAAAGTTAATGTATATTGCGCGTCACGAACAAATTCTAAAAATACTATCTCTGCTCAGGGAAGTTTCAGTCCCGGAATTATCCGACCGTCTTGCCGTCTCGGAAGTAACTATCCGGAAAGATCTTTCAACCCTTGAAGAGACAGGCTGTCTTTTCAGGACTCATGGCGGGGCACGGATTGCCGAGGATTTTCGGCTGATTAAGACAATAGACATACGGCAAAGGGAAAATCTTCCCGCAAAACAGGCTCTGGCTGCAAAAGCTAAAGAGTTGTTAAGTAACGGTGATACGGTCTATCTCGACTCAGGAAGCACCTGTCTAATGATAGCAAGAGAAATTCGTGATTTGAATTTGCATGTTGTGACAAACTCAATCGATATTATGGCAGATCTCTCCGGGGCTCAGCATATAATCCTGCACTCACTTGGCGGCAGCTACCGTAAGGAGTCCGGAGCCTTTATCGGTCCTGCTGCCGTAACCAACCTGAAAGAGTTTCAATTCAGTATCTGCTTTCTGGGTACCACCGGATTTTCAGAACAGGGTGTTTTCTCATCCCAGAATATTATTGAATCCGAAATGAAGCGTCAGGCACTGGTAAACTCAACCAGGAGAGTAGTCGCAGCTGATTCTTCAAAATTCGGTATCAGCGCATTCTCCATTTTTGCCCGTCCCGGGGATATAGATATTCTGGTAACCGATGATAAGTTTTCCGGAACCTCTGCCGCTGCACTGGCAGAACTCGGGATTGAGACTATTAAGGGTCTCATTAGTTAAAACCATTTGGGAGTGAAAGATGAAAGGTAACTGTGTAATTGCTCAAAGCGGCGGACCTACCGCTGTAATAAATTCAAGCGCCTGCGGTGTAATCCAGGAAGCATTTAAACATCCTGATATCGAAGGAATCTACGCTGCACACAACGGGATTCTGGGTGTTGTGAATGAGGACTTTTTTGACCTGCGAAAGGAATCCCCTGAAACGATTGAAGGACTGCGTACATCCCCGGCTGCCGCACTAGGATCCTGCCGGTACAAACTGAAAACCGAAGAAGATTATAAAAAAGTGCTTGAAGTTTTCATCAAGTATAATATCAGGTATTTTTTCTATATCGGCGGAAACGACTCCATGGATACCGCTGATAAAGTCAACAAACTTGCAACCCGTACCGGGTATGAATTCAGGGCTATGGGAGTCCCGAAAACTATAGATAACGATCTTGCATGCACCGATCACTGTCCTGGATACGGCAGTGTCATAAAATATCTATCCACTATGGTTATGGAAGCCGGCAGAGATACTGAAGCCTTATATACTACTGATACAGTCAATGTGATTGAGGCTATGGGACGGAATGCCGGCTGGATAGCTGCCGGGACTGCCCTGGCAAAACGGGACGAAGAGGATGCCCCTCATATCATTCTCCTTCCCGAAGTACCCTTTGATGAGAGCAAGTTTATTGCCCGGGTTAAGCATTTCCTGGATACCATAGGCCGTTGTGTAATCGTTGCCTCGGAAGGTACAAAATATGCTGATGGAACCTATATTGCGGAACAGAAGGGTGCTTTTGCCAAAGATGCCTTCGGTCATACCCAGCTCGGTGGTACGGGTCTGTATATTAAAAACCTGGTTGAGGCACAGGCCGGCGTGAAAGCCCGGTTTGCAATTCCTTCAACCATCCAGAGAACCGGCATCCATTTTGCCTCCCTGACTGACTCAGAAGAAGCCTATGCTGCCGGGGAAAAAGCTGTAGAGCTGGCAGTTCAGGGTGTAAGCGGAAAAATGGTAACCCTGGTTCGTGACAATTCCAGCCCGTACGCATGCAGTACCGGAACAGCGGATCTTGCTGATGTGGCCAACGGGGAAAAGCTCTTCCCGAAAGAGTGGATTACCGAAGATGGTTTTTTTGTAAATGAAAAGTTTTTTGCGTATGCCCGCCCGTTGATAATGGGCGAAGTAGATACGATTATAGAAGATGGGCTGCCGCGTTTTATACGATTCAAGCGTATTCCGGTTTCCCTATAACTGAGACAAATATAAAGAGAGGTATTGATATGAATTACATTAATGAAATGTTCGGCCTTCAGGACAAAACGATAATCCTGACAGGCGGCGGCGGGGCAATTGCCGGCGCACTTGCAGAAGCCTACTTAAATGCCGGGGCCAAGGTAGCCCTTTGGGATATAAAACTGGAATTTGCGGAAGCTGCTGAAGATCGACTTTCCTCAGCAACCGGGATCTCCGGAAAGATTCTGCCCGTTGAAGTTGATACAATGTCTGAGGAATCTACGGTACAGGCACTGGAAAAAACGGTTGCCCATTTCGGGTCTGTTGATGTCCTGGTAAATGCGGCAGGGGGGAACAGGGGAAAATCACCGTTTGTTGAGACTGATGTCGCCCTTTTCGAAGATATTGTAAAACTTAACCTTGTAGCCGGTCTTGTGGTTCCGACAAAAGTAATTGCCGCGTGGTGGACAGCAAATAAAAAACCGGGCTCTATCATCAACCTGGCATCGATGGCTTCGTATATTCCCTTATCCGGTGTTTGGGCATACGGCGCAGCAAAAGCAGGGGTTATGAATCTTACCATGGCAACCGCCAAGGAATTCGCAGCTGATGGAATCAGGGTGAATTCCTTGGCCCCGGGATTTTTTATCGGGAAACAGAACCGGGCACTTCTTATCGACGAGAAAACCGGTGAACTTACCCCGAGAGGAAAAGATGTCATCAACCATACCCCTTTTGAGCGGTTTGGTGATGTTTCCGAGCTGGCCGGGGCAGCGCTGTTCCTGGCAAGTGAGAAAGCCGCCGGTTTTATCACAGGAGTTACCCTGCCGGTAGACGGCGGATACCTGATTCATAATATATAAAAAGGGAGACAGGAGACTGAAGAACGGAGGCGGGAGACCGGAGACCGATAAGCTTCCCGTCTTCAGCCTCCCGCCTCCTGTTTACCAGATTGGTCCCAAAATATGCAAACTTAGGAGAAACAAATGAAACCTTTTATGGATGATAATTTTCTTCTTTCAACAAAACCCGCTGAAATCCTCTACCATGAACATGCCGAAGATATGCCTATATTTGATTATCACTGTCATCTGCCGGTTCAGGATATTGCTGAAAATCGTAAGTTCCCCAACATAACACAAGCCTGGCTCTATGGTGATCATTATAAGTGGCGGATCATGCGGGCAAACGGGACAGATGAGAATTTAATAACCGGTAACGCATCCGACCGGGATAAGTTTTATGCCTGGGCAAAGACTGTTCCCATGACAATCGGGAATCCCCTTTATCACTGGACGCATCTGGAACTGCGGAGGTATTTCGGGATAACAGACTTGCTCTCTGCCGAAACTGCGGAAAGTATCTACAATAAAACTGCGGAAATGCTGGAAAAAGATGAGTTTTCTGTCCGAAACCTTCTACGGAAATTTCAAGTCAGGGCAGCCTGCACAACTGACGACTTGGTTGATTCCCTTGAGTTTCATAAAAAAATAGCCGGGATCCCGGGATTTCCCTGTAAAATACTCCCCACTTTCCGTCCTGATAAAGCCATGAACTTCGGCAATCCGGAAGATCTTAATGCGTATCTTGATACTCTTTCTGCCAGTGCCGGAGTAGAAATTACCAGTTTTGCTACTTATATTAACGCCATTAAAGCACGGCATGATTTTTTCCATGAAGCAGGCTGCCGATTGGCAGACCATGCATTGCTGATCCCGGTTTGCCGTGAAGCTCCAGTGAATGTAATCGATGCGGCTTTTACCGATGTACGCAATGGAAAAAAGTTATCCTCTGATGGTGTGGAAATTCTGCATACTGCGGCTCTCCGTGAGATTGGCAGAATGCATGCAGCCAAGGGCTGGGTTATGCAGCTGCACATTGGGGCACTGAGAAACAGTAATACACGTATGAAAAAATTGCTGGGACCTGATACGGGTTTTGATTCAATCGCCGACAATTCTATTGCTGCACCCCTTGCCGGATTTCTTGATAGTCTGGACAGGGAAGATATGCTCCCGAAAACAATTTTTTACTCTCTCAATCCAAACGACAACTATACACTTGGTACGATGACCGGAAATTTCCAGGACGGCATCACTCCCGGTAAAATTCAGTTTGGATCTGCATGGTGGTTTAATGACCAAATTGAGGGAATGGGACAGCAGCTCTCCGCGCTTGCCAATCTTGGGCTTCTCTCCCGGTTTGTAGGGATGCTGACCGACTCAAGAAGCTTTTTATCCTATCCCAGACATGAATATTTCAGAAGAATTCTCTGCAGTTATCTTGGTGGGTTAATGGAAAACGGGGAAGCCCCGGAAGACTATACAATGATGGGAAAAATGGTCCGGGATATCTGCTATAACAATGCAGTTAACTATTTTGGAATCTCTATCCCGAAAAATTCAAACCCGTAAACTCAAAAAGGGGAAAATTATGATGAAATTAGGCAAATATTCCCTCGGTACAGGTGATCGATTCGGAAAACAGGGGAAAGCTCAACTGCAGGCGGTTATGTCAGCAAAAGAACTCGGTGTGGACATTTCCATTATCTGGAATAAATCATATAGAGAGCACTCAATAATCCATACAGAACCAGCAAGTGTCCGGGCAGAGGCGGATTCAGCCGTTCAGGAAACCGGATGGGACGGAGCCTACTATGTGGATGCGGATCATATAAATATTGACAGTGTGAACATATTTGTTGAGACATCTGATTTTTTCACCCTTGATGTCGCGGATTATACCGGGATGCCGGCAACCCGGGATGATATTGATAATTTTGTATTACGGTATAAACACCTATGCGGGAAACTTTCTGTTCCTGGAATCGATACTCCACTGGAAATAACAGCGGCTAAAATCAGGCATTCTGCCGAACGCTATCTTCTAGCCGTCCAAAAAGCGGGAGATATATACCGGTATGTTGAAAAACAGAAAGGTACTGGTAATTTTATAACCGAAGTTTCCATGGATGAGACCGAGGTTCCGCAGACCCCTGAAGAACTTCTTTTTATCCTGGCTGCAATTTCTGATGAAGGAATCCCTGCACAAACCATTGCCCCGAAATTTACCGGGCGATTCAATAAGGGTGTTGATTATATTGGAGACCTGGAGAAATTTGAGCTGGAGTTCAATGAGGACATTTGCATCATCTCCTATGCCGTTAAGCACTTCAATCTTCCGGAAAACCTGAAATTAAGTATTCATTCCGGCAGCGATAAATTTTCCATCTACCCCATAATGGGAAAAGCTATCAGGAAACACAATGCAGGCTTACATCTTAAGACTGCCGGCACAACCTGGCTTGAGGAAATAATAGGTTTGGCTGAATCGGGTCCTGAAGGCGTTACTCTTGCAAAGGAGATCTATAGGGAATCCTGCAGCCGATATGGTGAGCTGACCGGCCCCTATGCATCTGTTATTGATATAGACAAAAACCAGTTGCCGGATCCGGATGAGTTTGATACATGGACGGGTCAAATGATAACAGAGTCTGTCCGCCACAATCTTGATAACCCGGCATACAATCTGCATATCCGCCAGCTGCTTCATGTTGGATATAAGGTTGCTGCGGAAATGGGGGATCGTTATATTGATGCACTGGGGAAAAACAGTAGTATCGTTGGGAAAAATGTGACTGAGAATCTGCTGGACAGGCATATAAAAAGGATTTTTCTTTAACATTTGGTAAATAAAACCTCTGTTTGGTTTTTTCAGCCAGCAAAATTCGCCGTTATACCCCCATCACCTGATATTTAGACTCCTCACCTTATTTATTTTTTTGGCACAGTTTATGCTGTATGTTTATAGAAACAACTAAACATCCAAAAATTATTGGAATGAACCGGAGGAAATTCATGAAAACAGCAACCAGAATAAAACATATCACAAAGGCAAACGTCAACTCTATTCTTGATAAAGTTGAAAAACCAAAAAAAATGATCGGCCTTATGATACAGGAAATGGAAGATGCAGTAATCGACTTAAAGTCTTCTGTCGCAGCAAGGATCGAGGAAAAATCAGGGGCGGAAATTGAGAGAAAACTTTTGCAGCAGAGAATTGAGCGATGGGAAGCACGGGCAAAAATGGCCGTGGAGAAAGATCGTGACGACATGGCTAAAGATGCTCTTCTGGAAAAGAAAAGAGCTGAAAGAGCCCTTGAAATCCTGGAAAACGATTTTAAGCAGTTTGAAACACTTATAACTGACGGACGCAGCAGCATCGTGGAACTTGAGGAAAAACTCGAATTGGTGCACCAGAGACAGCGTCTTCTTATCCAACGCGGTATCCATGCAGTTGAGAAGAAAAAAGCATTTGAAACACTCAGACATGCAGAGAGCAATGAAGCTTATCGAAGGTTTCTTGAGCTGGAAGCTAAAATTGAAAGGATTGAAGCTGAGGCGGAAATTGCCGGTTTTTCAGCTCCTTCTGATGCAGAAGACAGTTTCTCAAAAATGGAGTCTGATGGTGCAATAGAATTGGCACTTGCCGCACTCAAAAAAAGCTTAAAAAAAGTGATCAAGGAGAAGGAGTAACCAATGAATTATGAATATCGCAAATATTCTTACAAGTCCCGGACCAGACGAAAATTAAGAAGGTCCAGGGATGGAGTTATATGGGGAGTTTGTAAAGGTCTTGCTAACTGGCTTGAAGTCCCGGTAGGGATTGTACGGATTATTTACCTGACATTAATGATTTTAACAGGATTCTTCCCGTTTGGCCTGGCGTATATACTTGCTGCCTTTTTTATCCCGCTTGAAGATTCATCCTGGTAAACATAGAGAGGTAGAGCATGAGAATGTATGAAAAAATAGTCTCAGTATTTTTACTGGTGCTGGGAGTTTCAGCCGTGGGGATCTGGGCTTTCCTGGTCATAACCGGGGACCTCCCTCCAACAGGGACTTCCCGGGAAATCCTTGCCCTTGCAATGCATTGGGGATCAGAGCTGCTCCTGGCAGTTTTATGTCTGATAACAGGAATTTATATACTTTTTTCTAAACAAAAAGCACAGAGAGGTATGTTCTTTACACTGGGATTGGCAGCAGGATCAACTTTTAATGCACTCGCACACTATGCTATGGTTGAGGTGAATATACTTATGATCTGCATAGTGGGATTTTTCTTTGTCGGAGTACTTACTGCTTTTATCAGCGGTCTTATTCTGAACACCAAAAATCATGCCAGTAATCAGGTCATGTACAAATCCGGACTGTTTCTGTCGGGATTTATCATCTACTATCTGCTGAACATCGCCGCTGATTATGCTGTTCCCGGGTCATGGCAATTTTTTGTTCAGGCAGTCCTTTTTATTATAGTACTCCTATCATATGCAGGGGCACAAATAACACGCGGATACGAATGAGATTTTTTTTATCAATTAACCCGCATACTTTTAAAACGAATCAAGAGCCTCTATCAGCTCCAGTTTATTCGGAATAATAGAAATAAAAGATACTTTTCCATTTATAGCAATTGTCGGTAAATTGCTTACACCCATCTTACCCAGCCGGGCAATGTTTTCAGGTTCTGTTATTTTCCGTTCAATTACTTTAACGGGCCTACCCTTGTAGTTCTCAGCAACCTTATCAGCCGCCTCCTTCATATACCCGCAGGCGGCACAGGTAGCAGAGTCAATCGTCAGCACTTCAATTAAAATATGATCAAGATTTTCGTAATCCGGCAGCTCCACCTCAACAGCAGAATCCTCTTTCACATAAGATTCAAGAAACTTCCTTGTAGCTTCAACATTCTGGACAGCCTGCCCGACACCGATAACATTCTCAATCGGCACTTCAAACGGTAAATCACAGCCGGGAGCAAGTATGAAATTATGGGTTCCTAAAGCATCAATTTTTTCAAGGGCTGCTTTCTGGCTATCCTTCTGGTTTCCAAGAAGCATAACAACGGTCAGCTGAAGGTTCCCTGATATCACGATATTATATTTGTCAGTAATCTCTTTCGCTTTAACCAGATCAATATTTTCATCAATTGAAAGACAATCCGGGCCGGTAAGACTCATCACCTCAAGGTTTTTAGTTGCATCCCCGCATACAAAGAATGATGAGAAGACTCCCCTTTCGCGTACATGATCAAAAAATCTTTTATAAGGACCACTTAAGAATCGGGAAAAGGAATCCGGTGATATCTGAGAGACTAGCGGATCTACAGCCCCAATCACATCCATCCCGGCATCAATATAGTAATCAGCCATGGTTATAGCAACATCGGTAGCATATGAGAGAAGATCATCTACGTACTTCTCATCATCATACATATCCATAAAAATATTTGTTCCCCTTAAGTGAGAAGCCAGTGTGAACGGCCCGCAAATCAGCCCATACAGAGCAGTAGTATCCCCAACAGCTTTCTTAAACTGATCCATAACATCAAGAATCATGGGAATCCGGCCTTCTGTTTTTGCAGGGATTTTACCGGGAATTTCTGTAGTCAATGCCAATGGATGAGATCTGACAGTAGGGGGTGATTTTTCCGCCCACAACAGATCGCAGCCCAATACTTCCGCTTCAACCTGCAGGTCAAAGATAACCGGCTGCCCATCAGGTGAGTACTGTTTGTTCGATTCCAATAGACATTCCAGCAGTTTTTTTCCATCGCTCAGGACTTCTTCTGCTGTATACCCTTTAAAACTCGCAATTTGTGCTCCCGTATAGGGAACCCAGGGAACCCGTTCCAGATTTTCGTTCCTCAAAGCACTAAATATTAATTCTTTACCATTCATAATTCCCTCCGCTGTTTGATCGATAGCATGATCGCTAGTAATC
>JAGLNY010000344.1 GCA_023139255.1 Spirochaetales bacterium | reverse complement strand
GCAGGTATAATGAATTCAAGTAAAAGAGTACTTGTAGTATGCGTGCATAACAGTGCCCGGAGCCAAATGGCTGAGGAATATATCCGAAAATTTGCCGGGCAAGCTGTCTTTGTTGAAAGTGCAGGACTAGAGCCTGACAGCTTAAACCCTCATGTTATAGCAGTTCTTCTTGAAGATGAAATAGATATATCAGGAAAAAAAACACAAAGCGCATTTGATCTGTATGACCAAGGTTGCTCATACGATTACGTGATAACAGTCTGCAGTGAAGAGGCGAATGAACGCTGCCCGATATTTCCCGGGATCCACGGAAGATTGCACTGGCCGTTTCCCGATCCATCAGCCTTGAAAGGAGATGACATCCTTGACCAGACACGGGAGATCAGGGAAATGATCAAGAAAAAGGTGCTGATGTTTGTCCGGGATGCGGGATTTGTTGAATAGCATAGATATTCTCATTGACGACGTACCCTTTCAGCAGTATTATTACTTTGTAATACCGTTTTGATTGAGGTGATGATTGTAATGCAGAAAAGAAAAGAAGAAATAATTACCTTTAAAGTTGATGAAAAGATGTCTCGGGCCATGTCCGGGATAGAGAACCGCTCAGCTTTTATCAGGGATGCTATTCTTGCTGCCCTGGGAAACACCTGTCCTGTGTGTCAGGGAAGCGGCATTCTCTCTGAATCCCAGCAGACTCACTGGAATGATTTTCTCTCTCATCATCATATTGAAGAGTGTGCTGATTGTAATGAAACACGTCTGGTATGTGATTTTGAGAAAAACCCAAAGGATAGGTAATTGAAAAAAATAGTGCCGCTGCTATTGTTATTGCTGCTTATAGTCTCATGCAGCCTTTATGCGGGAGGAAGAGAAGAGAAATCTGATGAGGTGATCAATACCATACCTGAAATTTTACCGGTTACACTCCAGAACGGGGAGAAATTGAGACTGATTGCATCAACGAGTATTATCGGGGATGTGCTTATGCATATTTCCGGTAATGCCGCGGATGTAACAGTACTCATGAAACACGGGCAGAATCCTCACAGCTTTGAGCCGGTACCGGGAGATTTGCGTAGGGTTGAGCAGGCTGATATTATATTTGTGAATGGTTTCGGACTTGAGGAAAACCTTCTTGATGATATACATGCTGCAGCAACCGGGTATATAGTCCCGGTCTCAAGCGGGATTGAGCCTTTGGATTTTCATGCGCATGAGCATGAGCATGAGGCAGGTGATCCGCATGTGTGGATGGACCCGAATAATGTGATGCTCTGGGTGCAGAATATGGCAGCTGTTTTAGCCAGCGCTGACCCGGGACATGCGGATATATACAGGATAAACGGAGAGACATATAGTGCGGAATTAGCTGCTGTAGATACCTATATAAGGAATCAGGTCGAGTTGATACCGGAGGAGAAACGTATCCTGGTCCTGGATCATCAGATGTTTAACTATTTTGCTGATGAATATGAGTTTACCATTATCGGCACTATTTTGCCTGGCACAACTGACAATGCAGAACCTTCACCACGGGCTATTGCAGGCTTGGTTGATTTGATCAGGGAATATCAGGTGCCGGCGGTGTTTGTCGGAAGAACAGCTTCAGAAGGGCTGCAGAAACTGGCTGAGATGGTAATTGCTGAGGCCGGAACTGAAGTGATGATCCTGTCGACATTAACAGGGTCACTTGCTGCTGCAGGGGATAGAGGCGATACATACCTTGATTTTCTACGGTTTAATACCGAACAAATTTTGAAGGGACTGGGGGAGTAGCCGATGAATAAACATAATTTTCTGTACGGCGGCCGCTGTACCATGCCGAGAGAGGCAGATGTGCCGGCACTCGACATCAGGAATATCAGTTTTCGATATCCGGGAACAGTGGTCGATGCACTTAAAACGGTTTCTGTCACTATTATGCCAGGGGAGCGTGTGGCACTGGTCGGCCCGAACGGTTCAGGCAAGTCTACTCTCCTGAAACTCATCATCGGCCTTGAACCCCTGCAGTCCGGATCAATATCTGTCTATGGTCATAAAGCAACATCATGTCATCATCGTGTGGCAATTGTCCCGCAGCGTACATCTGTTGATTGGGGATTTCCTATAGATGTACGTCAAGTGGTGCTGATGGGGCGTTATGTACATCTGGGGTGGTTGAAGAGGCCGAAATCTGATGACCTTGAAGCTGTTGATAAGGCAATGGAAATGATGGATATTACCCATTTAGCCGATAAGCAGATCGGTGAACTTTCAGGGGGGCAGCAGCAGCGGGTAATGATAGCCAGGACCCTGGCTCATGATGCGGATCTGCTGCTTCTGGATGAGCCGCTTAATCATGTTGATATAACGACTCAGGAATTAATCTTCCATACAATTGAGAAACTCTCTGAAGAGGGAAAAACAGCAATTGTAAGCACACACGACCTTGGCCTTCTCCCGGTTCATTTTAACCGGGCATTGTTTCTGGATTCTGAAATTATTGCCGACGGAACAGTTTCAGAAGTTCTTACAGCAGAAAATATTGCCCGTGCATACGGGTTTGAATTTCATGGGAAACCGGAGGAGCATCAATGGTTGAATGGCTGATAGAACCGCTGACGTATGGGTTTGTTGTCCGTGGGCTTGCTGCAGGACTTCTGGCATCTGTTTCCTGTGCCATGCTTAGTGCTTTTGTCGTCTGGCGGGGTATGGCTTTCGCAGGAGATGCGATGGCTCATGCCATATTGCCGGGAATTGTTTTGGCCTATATTCTTGGGCTCAGTTTTTTTGCCGGCGCACTTGGGGCTTCCGCGATTGCCGTTGTGGGAATTGGACTTATTTCACGGAGCGGAAAGCTTCGTGAAGACACAGCCATTGGTGTAATGTTTGCCGGTTTGTTTGCCCTGGGGATTTTGATGATGAGCAAAACCGCGGCTTTTCAGGATCTGAACCATATTCTGTTTGGAAATATCCTTGGCGTGAACAGCACAGATCTTATTATTATGGGAGTAGTTGCTGTCATTGTAATTCTGGCTGCAGGGCTTTTTTACAAAGAACTGCTGGTGACCAGTTTTGATCCTTCTCACGCAGTAGCTATTGGGTTATCGCCGGGACTCATTCGGTATGGTCTTCTTGGCACCCTTGCTCTTACCACGGTAATGGCGGTTCAGACAGTTGGGATTGTTCTGGTTCTTGCACTTCTGGTGACCCCGGCTGCTGCGGCTTCCCTTATCTCCAGGAAGCTTAGAAAGATAATAACTCTCTCGATCGTATTCTCAATGATTTCGACTATAGTAGGGTTTTACAGCTCATATTACCTGGATTTTGCATCCGGGCCCTCTATTGTCATAGTGCTTACCCTGATATTTATTATTTGCTGGATATACTCAAAAACCGCATTAAGCGTAAAAAGGCGGCGAAATAATTCAGGTTCCGATACATAATTTCTTTATGGGATACTGAGATTTATTTTTTTTTGCTGCCTTTTTTTCCGCCTTTCTTCCCGGAATACGGCTTTTTTTTGTATGCATCATCGTAACCGGTGCCCCCGCCTTCTTTGAGACGAATGCGCTTGCCGTTAATCATCATCCTGCTCAGAGTATTAAAC
>JAGLNY010000343.1 GCA_023139255.1 Spirochaetales bacterium | reverse complement strand
CCAAATCGTAGTAATCTTTCATTAGTCCCTCATTTCTCTACTGCTTATTTGATGATAACAGTAAAACTGAAAGCTGAAAAAAAGAAACTGAAGATTTAGGCAATTTATAAGAGGAATATTCAGCAAAGGATAGATTGGGATAAGCCTGTGGCAGAATAATCAACTATTGATAATAGAGAGCTGTAGTTTCTCGATAAGCTGAAATCGGGAATCTTTTTTTCTTGCTGTGATTTAGCATATGAGAAGGGTCTTTGAGCAATCCGCATGCTCAAAGTAAAAAATTTTCATGAAGGCTTCCAGTACATTCATTATATGATCGGTAGAGATCGCGAAATAAAATATTGCTAAACCACTTCTAAAACTATACGAATATATATACTTTTAGAAATACAATGCGGAAACTTTTGACATTTGCTCAAATATTAATTATAATGAGAATAGATTACTGTATTAAAGGGTATAGACATGATAGATCGTACACACTATTTGAATAAGCTGGTTGGCTTCAAAGATAAGCAGCTTATCAAAGTGATAACAGGTATCAGACGGTGTGGAAAATCCACACTTCTTGAGATGTATCAAAAGTATCTCAATGAAAATGGTATTAGCCAGGATCAGATTATCTCAATCAATTTTGAGGATATGGATAATGTTCACTTGACCAATGCTAAATCGCTGCATCAGTATGTAACCGAGCGGCTGCGCCCTGGAATCATGAATTATATATTCCTGGATGAGATCCAGATAGTCGAGGATTTTCCCAAAGTTGTAGATAGCCTGTATATAAAGAAACATGTCGATCTCTATATCACTGGATCCAATGCATATCTTTTATCCAGTGAAATTGCAACATTACTATCCGGAAGGTATATCGAAATCCAGATGCTCCCATTGTCCTTCAAAGAGTATATCTCCTTTGTCGGGGATGCTGATCTTAATCGGAAATATACCGATTATCTGCGTTACAGCTCATTCCCGTACACGGTTGAACTCGATAGGGACACTGAGAAGATACGCGATTATTTAGGTGGAATCTATCATACTGTGATTTTGAAGGATGTTATGGCACGAAATCATTTTTCAGATGTTATGATGTTGGAAAGTGTTACTCACTTTATGTTCGATACTATTGGTAATCTGTTATCTACGAAAAAAATTGCTGACACGATGACATCAGCCGGAAGGAAGATTTCTACACACACGGTTGAATCTTATATAACCGCACTGATAAATAGTTTTATTCTCCATCGGGCGAAACGGTATGATGTGAAAGGGAAGCAATATCTCAAGACCCTCGACAAATATTACCTATCCGATATCGGACTTCGGTTTTATCTTCTTGGTAATAAAGGTGGTGATGTAGGTCATATTTTGGAAAATGTAGTGTATTTGGAACTGATCCGCAGAGACTATGATGTGTATGTTGGCAAAGTGGGGTCGTCCGAGGTGGATTTCATCGCCATGAAGCAGGGTGGAATTACCTACTACCAAGTGGCATTAACTGTCAGAGAGAAGGAAACACTGGAACGTGAATTGGCACCATTGATGTCTATTCCGGATCATTACACGAAAGTTTTGATAACGTTGGATGACGATCCAGCAGCAGATTACAAAGGCATCCGCCAGATCAATGCACTTGATTTTCTTATGGAGTAATTTTAACAGATAAAGCTTTTCTCATTTTCTTTTGTGAATATGTGATGAAAAAACTGTATCTAAAGAGGAGTTTCATGCCTATGATAAAAGTATTTTCAATAATTATAATTTTGTTGTGCATGCCAGTAATTATTTTCGCACAGAGTGCTTCATCAATATCATCAGAACCTGATGGTGTTACGGCGATATTGCCTGAATTGCCTGAACTTTTCCCAAAATTTGATCGTAAACCAGCTCCAGCCAGGTGGAATCGGGGGGCACTTACTGATATTCCTATTTATGATAACTCTTCTGATCAGATGTGGCAGATGGATTTGAGATGTTCTGATCTATCCCAACTGGATTTGCGTAATTCTGCTGAAGATCTCTTGTTTTCCTTTTTTGACAGCAGAACGATTTGGCCAAAAGAAAATCTTATGCCAACAGCTTTTGACTGGAAACGTATACTTGAATTTGGTAAGAATCCGGGATTGAGTGTTCGCGAACTGCATGGTAAGGGAATAACCGGGCAGGGAGTAGGGATAGCGATAATTGACCAGACACTACTGCTGAATCATGATGAGTATGCAAACCAGCTCCGATTATATGAAGAGATTAATACGTTAATGGATTCTAATGCTCAGATGCATGGTGCTGCTGTGGCTTCTATTGCAGTTGGTAAATCTGTTGGAGTTGCCCCCGATGCTGATTTGTACTTTATCACTACCAGGTTAGGGGATAGAAGCTTGGAGCCTGTTATCGCGTTTACCTATAATTTTACTTATCTAGCTGATGCTGTTCGCCGGGTTTTAGAGATCAATGAGTTGCTGCCTGCTGCAAGGAAGATTCGAGTGATTTCAATTTCAGTTGGTTGGTCTCCTTCCCAAAAAGGATATGATGAAATAACAGCCGCAGTGAATGAGGCGAAAGATGCAGGGATTTTTGTAGTTTCATCCAGTTTGAAACAAACCTACGGGTTCAATTTTCAGGGATTAGGCAGGGATCCATTGAGTGACCCTGATTTAACTAAATCTTATAAGCCGGGGTTGTTTTGGGGTAAGCACTTTTTTAATACGAAATATCACATACCTGCAGATACGCAATTGTTGATTCCAATGGATTCCCGAGCCACAGCTAGCCCTTTTGGTGCAGATGAGTATGCTTTTTATCGTGAAGGCGGGTGGAGTTGGTCCATTCCCTATATAGCAGGGGTATATGCTTTAGCTGCACAGGTTGATCCTGATGTTACCCCGGGCAAATTCTGGGAATCAGCGCTGGAAACCGGGGATGTAATTGATTTATGGCAAGATGGGAAATTGTTTGAGTTTGGTAAGATTCTTGATCCCGTTGGGTTAGTTGCTGAACTTCAAAAAGGGTTGTGACCCGCTTACCCAAAACATCAGCTGACGGGGAACAAACCCCTGTTACCATTTAGCTGTTTGGGTAAAGTTTCCGAATTCTTTATGTTTTAATGCAGTAAGTAATTATATATTTTATCGGAAACTTCAAAAGACTATTTCTAAAAATCTTTGATTTTTGAAATTGTCTCTGTTAATATAATGAAAAGTCATCAACAGAAAAGAATTAGCAAGGAGCCATCAGCATGAATACATATAGACGATTATCAATTGTAGTTATGATAGTATTTATTACCCTTCTTATATTCACAGGATGCGGTGGGGCAGAATATGTGGAAGATGAAATGTCCTACAAAACCGCTTCATCCGGTAATTTGAGAATGGCTTCCGCTGAGAGCATAGCTGCACCCGGGTCAGAACCGATCCAGAATCTCCTACTGGAAGACAACCGAAAAAAAATACTGACAGCTACTATCGAATTGGAAGTTCCTGATCTAAATGAAACAGAAAATGCCGTAAAAAGCCTCGTAGCAGATTTTAGCGGATGGATAGACAACTCATCTCTTTATGAGAATTACCTATCCATCACCATCAGGGTTCCGGCAGAATCGCTCGATGCCTTTCTGCAAATGACTGGTGAGCTTGGGGAAGTGCAGTCACGATCAATCTCTGCCGATGATGTAACAGATTATTACTTTGACACAGAAACCCGGCTGGAAACGCTTCGTATCCTGCAGGAACGCTATACTGAATACCTTAAAACTGCTGAAAACATGGAAGATATCATTTCCATCGAGCGGGAACTCAATAATGTCATATCAGAAATTGAATCCATGGAACGCACGATACGCAGACTTGATGGACAAATATCCTACTCAACCGTCTATTTTTATGGTGAATTACCCCCTGAAGAGCAAGTGTCCGGTGAGTTGCCCAGCATAGTTGAGGGCTTGAAAAAGCTAGTGTACGGTTTTATTACCCTTATCTACTATATTGGACTAGGACTTCTCTATGCAGTAATTTTTGGTGTACCGATAATACTGGTCTTAGGATTAATATATCTTGTAGGCTGGGGCAGGATCGGCCTGGTCCGGAAGTTTTTCAAACTACTATCCCGGAAAAAAACGGGAAATAGAAAATCGGATGGATAAAGCAGGTACAGCACTCAAAGTACACCAGCTTCTCGATGAGTTATATCCTGGAAAACTGGGATTCCTGACCTACAACAACCCCTATGAATTGATGATCTCAGTTATACTATCAGCGCAGACAACTGATAAGCAGGTTAATCAGATAACCGGTAACTTATTCAAAAAGTATCCGGAACCCGCAGATCTTGCAGGTTCCGATCAGCAGGAAGTAGAGCAAATTATTAAATCTTCAGGCTATTATCATGCGAAAGCCCGGAACATAATCGGGGCTGCTGGAGTTATACACAACGAGTTTGATGATATTGTTCCCGACTCCATGGACCTGTTGCTGAAAATACCCGGAGTAGGCAGAAAAAGTGCCAATGTAGTTCTTGGAGCCATATTTAATCAACCGGCAATTATCGTTGATACACATTTTGGCAGGGTTGTCAGACGTATCGGTCTTTGTAAAACCCTGAATCCTGAAAAAGTTGAGAGAGAGATCAAGTTGCTGCTTGCACCGGAATTACAGTATCGTTTCTCAATGACAATTAATACTCATGGCAGGGTAGTATGTCATGCCCGAAACCCGGAATGTGAGAAATGTACGTTATTGCTGAATTGTGAACGGGTAGGAGTGAAAGGGGTTTAATGATGACAGTATAAGGGTGCCGGCACCCGTCAGGACGTCTCAATCCGTTTGGCAGGACTTTTCAGCATAAAATTATTGATTAATTCCCAACACAAACTGCTTTATTATTTCATCTTCTTTTAGATTCTTCCATTCATCTTTTGCTTTTGTGAAACTTAACTTTATGAAGGGTTCAGGAAAAATTTCTTGATATTTGGAAAAAGCTTCAGCCGGATCAGAACCAAGATTTGTCACTACAAGCCCAAGTTTCTTTCCTTTTAAATCCTGGTAATATTTCTCAAGGAACCCCCTGACTGCCGGAGTAGGACTGGCAGCCCATATGGGAGTAACAATAACAATTCTATCAAACAGAACAGGTTCATTTCTGACTGCTTCAATAGCGGCAGATTTTCTCTGTAAAGCGGAGCGCCCATTTAGGAATCTCAAAAAACCCTTAGATAAACGCCTCTTTTTCTCAACTATTCTTTCAGCTTCACAGTGCATCTCTGCAGCTATTTTCCCGGACAACTTCTCACAATGTCCTGATAGTGAGTAAAAATAGACTATAGTTTTCATACAGGATCTCCTTTTAAAAAATAATAATTTAACAATACCGAATGTGATGCTTCAGCTCAGCTTTTCATCACTCGCTTAAATGCATCAACACTTTCATTTACTGCACGCGTCGATATCTCTGATGCTGTCAGGAAGTCAAATCCATGTACAGTGCCCGGATAATTGTGTAATTCGACTTGAACACCAGCAGCCATTAAGTCCATAGCATAGATTATTGCTTCATCACGCAGAGGGTCGTGTTCACAAGTTATTACATAAGCTGGCGGCAAACCTGACAAATCATCTGCACGCGCAGGTGACGCATACGGTGACACATTACTGCGATCTTTACCAATATAATGATTCCACATATCAAGCGAGTTCTGATAATCCCAAATGTATAAACCTGCACCATTTGTCATAGACGGTGTTATGCAGCGGTCATCAATAACCGGATAAATGAGCATTTGGAATGCCACATCAGGCCCTCCTCGATCACGTGCCATCAAAGCAACCGCAGCTGTTAGATTCCCGCCTGCGCTGCCGCCGCCAATCGCGATCTTGGTTGGATCAATCTTGAGTTCCTCTGCATGCTCTACGACCCACTTTAGCGTCGCGTAACAATCCTCAACACCTGCTGGAAATGGATCCTCAGGTGCAAGGCGATAATCAACGCTTATTGAAACTGCCCCGCCTTCAGCTGCCATAATCAGACAGCGTGAATGCTCTGATTCCAGGTCACCTAAAATAAAACCACCACCATGAAAGTTGACAAAACCTGGCCCTGCTTCTGCCCGTTCTTTAGGCATGTAAATACGAATTGGTATTTCGGGTGCACCATCAGGCCCTGTAATTGTCCGCTCAATTTCCTCAATTCGGTCGTCTGTTGGTCGTTCGACCCCTTGTTCTACTGCAGCCTCAAACCACTTTTCCAGGGCAGCTCTAGTCCCAATTGCATCGGAAACATCAAAATGAGGAAATGTCGAGGCAATTTTTTCTACCTCGGGATCATACTTGCGAGTTGTATTCATAAAGTTTCTCCTGTAAATAAAGTTTGGCGGCTCAGCAAATTCTATTTTGT
>JAGLNY010000342.1 GCA_023139255.1 Spirochaetales bacterium | reverse complement strand
GTCAAAGCAACATGGACAAGAGTACTTGTCTTTGCAGTTATTACATAACTGCCCTGCTAAGTATTTTGCCAAATTCCTACCGAGCAAAACATCCCCGCAGTTGCAAAGCAACTGCCAAGGTAAGTACTCTTACCGGTACTCTCTTTTATCAATTCAGTACTTGGGGATTCAGGATTTCCCACCATTACAAAAGTTATTCAGAAAAATCCGTACAACTACAAAGATTTTACTAACGATAAGGAATCAATACTTGATATCAAGGTAGAAGATGAAAATCATAAACTCTACAATGTTGAGATGCAGAGTACAGGAGGCACCCATTATAGGAACAGGGCTTTGTACTACTGGTCAAAACTCTACGCATCGCAGATTAAAGAGAGTGTAGATTATGAAAAACTACTACCTACCATCGGAATAAACATATTGAATTTCATCCTTTTTCCGGAGTTACCTGCATATCACAATTTTTTCATGATTTTCGAGGGAAAGGATAAAGAGTATGCCCTGACAGATCATCTTACTATCCACTTTTTAGAGATTCCGAAGATAAAAGATAGGAAAATAAGTAGTAAAATAACTGGATGGCTGTTATATTTAGACTTAGAGGGGCGGGATAAAGATATGGTAAAAATATTACTGGAAAGTGATGAGGATCTGAAATCAGCACATGAGATGTATAAAGCTTTTAATGAAGATGAGATGTTAAGAGAACGTGCATTAGCACGTGAAAAAACCAAAGGGGATAATCTTTACCAACAGACTATGGCTCGAGAAGAAGGTGAGCTTAAAAAAGAGCATGCTATTCTTATCCGCCTGCTTGAACTAAAATACACTCTTTCTGAAGATGAGAAAAAACATATTCTTTCAGTAACCGACATTAAGAAACTGGATGCCGCCGTTGATGCGGTCATGTTTGCAGAAGATAAGGAGAGTGTTCTCAAGCTTCTAAAGGTGGGAAAAGGGTAACCAGGCCAGATAACTGGCCGAGCAAGTACCCTTGTCCTTCCTTCGGTCTCCCTCCTCCCAATCAGAACTTCTGGTTATTATAACAACTCTTCATACTTCTCCAGGAGAGAAGTGAAAATTCCCACAGCATCCCTGACCGGCTTCGGGGAACTCATATCAACTCCTGCAAGCTTAAGTGATTCAATGGGAAATTTCGACCCGCCTGATTTTAGAAAATCAAGGTAGGTGTCCCGGTCTGAATTATCACCATCCATAACCTTTTTTGATAAAGCAAGAGATGCAGAGAGCCCTGTTGCATATTTATAGACATAGAAAGCACGGTAAAAATGCGGAATTCGTAACCCCTCAAGATCGCTGACTTCTTCCAGTACCATCTCAGAGCCAAAATATGCTTCAAGGAGTTCCCGGTAAGCCGAACGTAGGGAATCTACTGTAAGAGGCACTCCTGATTCGTACATCTGGTGAGTCTTTTGTTCATATTCAGCAAACATTGTCTGACGGAAAACAGTAGCTATAATATCATCAAGCTGCTTCCCGATAATATAGGCTTTCATATCCTTGCTATCTGCATGTTCAAGAAGATATTTTGCTACAAACTGTTCATTGAATGTCGAGGCAACCTCAGCCTCGAAAATGGTGTAATTATAGTGTTGGAATGGGTTGTTCTTAACACTATACCAGCTGTGCATAGAGTGGCCGCCCTCGTGAGCGAGTGTGAAGACATCCCGTAACACTGTATCTTTGTAATTCATGAGAATATATGGTTCGCCGCAGTAAGACCCTGCAGAAAAAGCGCCGGATCGTTTCCCCTTATTCTCATACTTATCTACCCAGTTTCCGAGCAGCCCGGCACGTAGCGTTGAAGTATAATTTTCACCAAGAGGGGCAAGAGCCTCTGTCACAATATCAACAGCCTCACTGTAGGTATAATTTGTTGTGATATTTTTAACTAACGGGACATACACATCATAATGGCGCAGGGTATCAACACCCAAAACTTTTTTGCGAAGAGTATAATATCTGTGTAATGCCGGAAAACCATCGTGAACAGCGGATATAAGGTTCTTATAGACTGCTTCAGGAACATCATCGGGAAACAGGGCTGCAGCACTGGCTGATGAATAATTCCGGACACGTGCTTGATAGACATCATACTGCACACTTCCGGCATATAGAGCAGCAATAGTATTCCTGTGTTCATGATACCTGCTGTATAATTGATTATAGGCTTTTTCCCTGATTGTCCTGTCAGGATTAATCAGGAAAGAGGGAAAACTTCCCTGGCTGAGGGGTTTCTCTCCTTCCGGTGTCTCAATTGTACCAAAAGTAAGGTCCACATCGGTAAGCGCATCAAATGCCTTCTGAGGCGCTGAAGCAGCCTCTGCCTGCAGCGCAAGGAGTTTTTCCTCTGAAGCAGAAAGCACATGCGGTTTAAACCGCAGGATTTTTTGCAGCATGATACTGTATTCACGTATTCTGCTGTCCTGCAGGTATGAGTTCATGATATCTTCTGGAATAGCCTGGATTTCAGGATCGATAAAACTGATTGCTGCAGAAAACTCTGTTTCTGCCTGCATTACCATTCCATATCTAGCCTGGTTACTGCTGTCGCCGGCATCTTCTGAATACTTGAGCATTGCAAAATAGCCAATACGTTCACCCAGCAGTCCATTGACTTTGAGAAATTCAAGGCAATTTAAAAATATATCAGCATTATCTGAAAGCTTTTCCTTAAATGTATCTGCTTTTGGGATAGCAGATTTAAAAATTTCAAGATCTTTTTCCCAAGCTTCTTGGGTAGGGTACAATTTAGATAAATCCCAGCAGTCAGATGTAGATACATCGGATCGAACAGGAATTGTGATTTTTTCTTTATCCATTTTTTTCCTCTTTATTTGCAGTAGGCTATGATAAATCCTGCAGCAGGGCAGCCAGTCTGATGCCGGCTTTTCCCCTGTGGCTCACTTTATTTTTTTCACTTGCACTTAATTGTGCAGCAGTTTTTCCTAATTCCGGAATATAAAAGATCGGGTCATACCCAAACCCGCCGGATCCTTCCATGCTTGTTATGATTTCACCATGAAACGTCTCCTGTATAGTAAAGACCCTATATTCATCGAGCATCAGAGTCATACAGCAGACGAAGAATGCCGATCGATCCCTAATTAATGCCATTTTTTTTAATAGATAGATGTTCCTTTCAGTCGCTGACAGGATGTGCCCCAGTGCGCTGGAACCGT
>JAGLNY010000341.1 GCA_023139255.1 Spirochaetales bacterium | reverse complement strand
TGTTCTGCGTTCACGGAGGCTTGTCAGAAAATACGCTGCCGAAAACAAACAAATTCTTATTGCCGGGAATCCGGATCATGGGGAGGTGCATGCAGTGATGGGTGCTGTTGAAGGATACCCGAATGTGCATGTGATAGCCGGGGCAGAATGTATCCCTGAAAACATAGATTATACAATACAGTCAGTAATATTATCTCAAACTACATTCTCATTACATAGTTATACAAACATCACCGGAAAACTGATTAAGATTTTTTCAAATTCCCCAGCCGGGATTGAGGTGATTGACAGTATTTGTCCTTCTACTTTAAATCGGCAAAAAGCACTCGGGAAACTTATTTCTCTGGCAGATGCTATCCTGGTAATTGGTGGTAAACAGAGTGCAAATACGCAAAGACTTTTTGAACTTGTTGAAGAAACCGGAACACCCGTATGGCATATTTCCGGTGCAGAGATTTTTGATCAGGCTATATTTTCCTATCAAACAATCGGAATTACCGCAGGTGCATCCACCCCGGAATGGTTGGTAGAGGAAGTTGTCGGGAAGCTGAAATTATTGTCTTAATATAAAGAAACGTATTTTACTTTTACTTTTTCAAAAAAATAGGTATAATACTTGCATGATTACGATTGATAATATTTCTATTCCCCTTCCAACTATTAGAAGATTCCCCGCATACCTGCGTTTACTTAAGGAGCATGCAAATCGCGGGGAGGTGTGGATTTCTGCTACAACACTGGCAGAGGAGCTAAAACTAAAACCAATCCAGGTCAGGAAAGATATGGCTTGTACCGGTGTTGAGGGGAAACCAAAAGTTGGTTTCCTGGTTAGTGAGCTTGTTCTGGCAATTGAGCACTATCTCGGATGGGATAACACTACAGATGCTATTCTCATTGGAGCCGGGAACCTTGGGGCGGCACTGATCGGGTATAAAGGGTTTGAGAATAACGGTTTGAGAATCATAGCAGTGTTTGATAAAGACCGAAGAAAAGTAGGAAGCCAGATAGGCGGAATAGTAGTTTCACAAATTGAGGATCTTGCTAAAACAGTTGATAAATTTGGGATAAATATAGCTATTATTACTGTACCGGCACATGCAGCTCAATCCGTAGCAGAAATGGCTGTTGAGGCTGGTATAAAAGGGATTTGGAACTTTGCCCCTAAAAATTTAAATCTTTCCGACAATATCGTCATTCAAAAAACCGATCTTGTTACCAGTTTTGCTGAGCTGTCTGCAAAACTCATAAATCACCTTGATGAACAGAAACAGATCCAGGGGAAATAGGGTGGAATCGCGGAAAACGCAGCCTTTGTGTTTTTCGTCCTTGCACGATTGTATGGATTGTCCGTAAGAACCCATACTGTCTGTTTTTGGACGCAAAGCATGAAGGCTTTTTTATTTATAGGAGTAGCAAGAGATGGCAAATGAAGAAAAATTACAAAAAATAAGACATTCAATGGCGCATGTGATGGCTGAAGCTGTCCTTCAGATGTTTCCGGACGCACAGATAACGATAGGTCCATCGATTGATAATGGGTTTTATTACGATTTTGATCTCCCCAGAACCCTGGTTCCGGATGACCTGGAAGAAATTACGGAACGGATGAAGATAATAATCAAGGATGATAAAACATTTGAGAAAATCATTGTTTCCCATAAAGATGCAAAAAAACTATTCAAAAACCAGACATATAAGCAGGAATTGATTGAGGCAATCCCGGAAGATGAGAATGTCTCACTCTACTCTCAAGGGGATTTTACCGATTTATGCCGGGGTCCGCATGTAAAAAGCACCAAAGAGCTCAAAGCAGAGGCCTTTAAACTCCTTTCAATCGCAGGAGCCTACTGGAGAGGTAATGAGAATAATCCGATGCTTACCAGGATTTACGGGACTGCATGGGAAAACCCAAAGGAACTAAGGCTCTATCTGAAACTGTTGGAGGAACTTAAAAAAAGAGATCACCGGAAGCTTGGCAAAGAACTTGATCTTTTTTCCCTGCATGAAGAAGCCGGAGCCGGACTAGTATACTGGCACCCCAAAGGGGCAAGGATCAGACTCGCAATAGAGAATTTCTGGCGTGACCAACACTATAAAAACGGGTATGAAATGGTCTATACCCCACATGTCGGCAAAGCCTGGCTATGGGAAACATCAGGTCACCTCGATTTCTATAAAGAGGATATGTACCCCCCTATGGAAATGGACAAAGCGCAGTATTATGCAAAGCCGATGAACTGCCCATTTCATATAATGATCTATAATAACACAAAACACTCCTACCGTGACCTGCCCTGCAGATGGGCTGAACTGGGAACTGTTTATCGGTATGAAAAGGCAGGAGCCTTACATGGGCTTTTACGGGTACGGGGGTTTACTCAGGACGATGCACATATCATCTGTACACCGGAACAAATGGGAGATGAGATCCTTGAGGTCTTAAGATTCTCACTGTTCATGCTCCGTTCCTTTGGATTTCAGGAGATCAGTGCATATCTCTCAACTAAACCTGAAAAGAGCGTAGGTGAGAGTGCAAAATGGGACACGGCAACTGAAGCCCTGCGTACGGCAATTGAAACAGAGGGATTGGATTATGAGATTGATGAAGGCGGCGGTGTATTTTACGGTCCAAAAATAGATTTGAAGATAAAGGATGCCCTCGGTCGTCAATGGCAGCTTTCGACTGTGCAGTTTGATTTCAACCTGCCCGAGCGCTTCAACATGACTTTTGTGGATAGTGATGGCACTGAAAAGCAGCCATTTGTTGTGCATAGGGCCCTTCTTGGATCCATTGAACGATTTTTCGGTGTTCTCCTGGAACATTATGCCGGGGCTTTCCCGGCGTGGCTTGCCCCTGAGCAGGTTCGGGTTATACCGGTAGCTGAAAATTTTAGTGATTATGCGGAAAAAATTGTTAACATGCTTAAAGATGAAGATTTCAGGGTGTCAGGGGACTTCGGTACAGAACGCCTTAATGCCAAGATTAGAAATGCACAAAAAGAGAAAGTTCCTTTCATGCTGATATTGGGAGAGAAAGAGGTGGAGGCAGGAACAATATCTGTCAGACATCGGTCAGGGAAGCAGGAACATGGTATTTCAGTAGAAAACTTTGTTGCACGCCTCCATGATCAGATAGAGAGTAGGAAAAATGAATAAGCTATATTTCCCGGCTTATAGACCCATCATAAACAAAAATGTTTTGTCAGTGAAGTCGGGGATACTTTCATGTCCATAATCCGGATATAGCACCATCTCCTTTCTGGATTTGATTTTGTTAAAAACCGCAAATTGAGTTGATGGTGGACAGATGGTATCCATCAACCCTGTGGCAAGAAGAGTGTCAGCCTGGATTCTGTCTGCTAGGTTCTGGATATCTATATAACCAAGGGTCGTAAATATTTCCTTCTCCCTGTTATGCATTGGATCAAAACGCTTGAAATAGTATGTGAGCTCATCGTATGCATCCTTTGCAAGATCCATTTCCCAAACACGCATGTAGTCAGATAGAAATGGGAACATCGGGGCCGCCCTCCTTATTTCAGGTACCAACGATGCACAGGCTAGTGTCAAGCCGCCTCCCTGGGATCCCCCATAGACGCCAACCCTGGTCGGATCAACTTCAGGCAGCTGCAGGGTGATGCGGGCCAGCTGAGCTGTATCCAGGAAGATGTTTCTGAAGAGTAGATTGTCAGGTTGATCATCAAGTCCGCGAATAATATGCCCCTTAAGGGTAGTCCCGGTTATCCCTCCAAGATCCTGGGATAAGCCTCCCTGTCCCCGGGCATCCATTGCAAGGACACTATAACCTGCTGCAGCCCAGTTGAGTTTTGTGCCCCAATCACCGGAATCACCCGAATAGCCGTGAAACTGGATCACAGCCGGATGTGGAGTTGTGTCAGGTTTAATTGGCCTTATATATTGTGCATGTATCCTGGACCCGCCTACACCGGTATAATAGAGGTCGAAACACTCAGCGAAAGAAACCTGAAAAGATGCCGGAATCAGCTCGATCTCAAGTGAGGCTGCATCCAATTCAGCAAGTGCTCGTTCCCAATACTCATCAAAATCTACCGGTTTGGGATTTGTTCCCTTATAGTTTTTTAATTCATCAAAAGGCATGTCTATAAGCGGCATAATGGTCTCCTTTTATTAGTGCTATGACACTAGTGCCATGGGCAGTTATCTGTCAATATAAATTAGCATAAATAATTGAGTATAAAAAGTATAAAAAGTATAAAAACGGATTTGCTTTACATTTTGGAAGTTCCTGATATTATTATCAGATGAGTAAAGAAATAATGAGGTGACCAATGAATAAGGAATCAAGTATTGCACGACTTAAAGAAATAGATCAGGAGATAGTATTATACCAGAATATTACTGCGCTTCTGGGATGGGATCAGGAGACTAATATGCCTGAGGGTGCAGTTGAGGGTAGATCTGAACAGTTGGCCCTGATGGAAGGTGTACTGCATGACAAGATTACCTCCAACGAAATAGGGGATCTGCTGGATATATTGGGAGCAGATGAATCCCAGCCGTCAGGGGACAGCTCACTCTCTGATCAGGAAAGGGGATTGATACGGGAACATTTCAGGGAGTACAACCGCGAAAAAAAGATTCCGAAAAAACTGGTTCAGGAAATGGCCGTAGCCACGAGTAAGGCGCAGCCGGCATGGGTCGAGGCCAGGGGGAAGCAGGATTTTTCTCTTTTTAAGCCTCATCTTGAGAGAATAATCACTTTAACCAGAGACACGATTGAACATCTGGGCTATAAAGAGCATCCATATGACCCGCTTATTGATCAGTATGAACCCGGTATGACAACTGCTGAAGTTTCCAGGGTGTTTACCGGGGTTAAGAAAGATATTGTTGCTCTTCTCAGCAAGATTTCTGAGAAAATGCAGATTGATGACTCCTTCCTCTATAAAACTTATGATAATACACTTCAGGATGAGTTCGGCAGAAAAATTTTGAAAGATATGGGATTTAATTTTCAACGGGGAATCCTGACAGAATCAGCACATCCCTTTACGACCGGGGTAGGAAAGGATGATATCCGTATTACTACACGGTATAATGAGCCCACGATGAGCAGCTCTCTTTTCAGTACAATACATGAAGGTGGACATGCTCTTTATGAGATGGGAGCTGCCAGCCCGGAACTTAAGGGGACCAGTTTAGGAACAGGTATATCTCTAGCCGTGCACGAGAGTCAATCAAGGTTTTGGGAGAATATCGTAGCACGAAGTGATGATTTCTGGGCTAATTACTATGTGTCTCTACAGAGCATGTTCCCAGATCAGTTAGGTGATGTTTCCCAGGATACGTTTATTCGTGGAATAAATAAGGTGGAACCCTCAATGATACGGGTTAATGCGGATGAGGTAACCTATAGCCTGCATATAATCCTTCGGTTTGAACTTGAAACCGCACTGGTTAATGGTGAGCTTGAAGTGAAGGATTTACCTGATGCATGGAATGAGAAAATGCATGAGATGCTGGGTATCACTCCTGAAAACAACTCTGAGGGAGTTCTGCAGGATGTTCACTGGGCTGCAGGTTTGATTGGGTATTTCCCGACATATGCCTTGGGGAACTTATTCAGCGCGCAGTTTTATCAAACATTGAAACAGGAAATTCCGGACTATCGTAAGTTTATTTCTTCAGGAAAACTCATTCACTTGCAAAAGTGGTTACATCAGAAAATTTACCAAAAAGGCGGGATCTATACAGCGGCAGAAGTTCTGCAGCAGGTTACCGGGCAGTCTCTTGATCCTTCTTTTTTCTCCGGATATCTTGAGGAAAAGTATACACGAATTTATGAGTTGTAATAGGAACCCCAACCCTGACAATTTCTGGTGCTTTCACCGCACTAGTGTGAACGACAATTAACTCCACCATATATCGGGTAAACCTTTGTAAACCGTAAAAGCACTTATTAAAGCGTTCTACTGCCAATAAATTGTTATATTTGGTTGTATTATTCCCATTTAAAACCCATAGTAGGGTTATGACTGTCACATTCTATAAAGAAGCCAACAATAAAACCTATTATTATTCTATACATGATCAACAGCAGCAGTTATTTGAGGGATATGAATTTACCGCTGCATGGGGTGCTGATCTTAATAAGAGCAGGGTTAAGCAGTACCATTTCAGGACCAGAAGAGCGATGGTGGAAAAATTCCGGTACCTGATGAATAAGAGAAAAGAAGATGGGTACCGGCTTCTCTATACCTTTTCCCGTGAATCAAAAAACGATATACTAACTTCTATAATTACAGAAGCTGCGGGGTAAACTTCCTGCAGACTGAATACATGGAGTAGTATGTGAATTTACCAAACAAACTCACCGCTATGCGCCTGGTAATGGCGCCTTTGTTTTTTATAGTCTATTTTCTTCCCAACTGGGTTGATGTCCAAAATCCCGATTTGCTGATCAACTTTTCAGCATGGGCTCTCATAATTCTCTGCATTGCTATTGAACTTTCAGACTTGCTGGATGGCATTATTGCGCGTCGTATGAATATGATAACCGACCTGGGGAAAGTACTGGATCCCTTTGCGGATGTTGTCAGCAGGATTACCTATTTTCTCTGTCTTGCCTATTCCGGTATCATGCCGTTGTGGGTGTTCATTATTATTCTGTACCGTGAACTTGCTGTGATATTTCTCAGAATGATCATGATGGGGAAGGGTGTTGCCATGGCAGCAAATATTTGGGGGAAAGCCAAAGCTGTCCTTTATGCTGTTTCCGGATTTGGGGGAATAATTTTTGCTTTCCTGCTGCGACGGATTCCGGATGCAGAATGGCTGCCGATGTATAAGTCTGTTCTTTTTGTTCTGTTTGTTATTACAGCAGCAGCATCTGTAATTTCTTTCATGACGTACCTGAGACCTGTTATCCGCAGCGGTGTCTATAAAGCGGGCAGCTGATGAGAATAAACAACAGAATACCTAAACCCCTTTCTGAACTGAAGCCTGAGACTGCTGCGGGAATAACATTTGTATTGACTGATGTCGATGACACCATAACATCAGAAGGATTGCTGTTGCCGTCAGCACTTGAGAGCATTTGGGTACTGCATGAAAATGCAATCAGGATTATCCCGGTAACAGGCGGGTCAGCAGGATGGGCTGATGTCTATTTCAGGCAATGGCCGGTTGACGCGGTTATAGCCGAAAGCGGGGCGCTTGCCTGGTATCGGGAAAATGGTATCAGGAAAAGAGTTGATCATCCATCAATATGTCAGGAAGGGTATCATGAGAAAGCAGAACGGCTTATCAAGCGGGTTTTAGCTGAAGTCCCCGGCAGCAAGCTGTCAGTTGATCAGTTTTGCAGGATATATGATATTGCCTTTGATCACCATGATGAAACACCATATCTAAGCCGGGAAGGGATTGAACATATTAAGAGAATCTGCAGTGAGGAAGGGGCCTCAACCGGTCTCAGCTCAATTCATGTTAACTGTTGGTTTGGGAGTTACAGCAAACTTGAGATGGTTAAGTACATTTTACATGAAGTATATAATTTGCAGAAGGATGAAATGAAGCGACAGGTTGTTTACTGTGGGGATGCCCCTAATGATTCACCCTTGTTTGATTTCTTTCCATTGAGTTTTGGTGTAGCGAATGTGTTATCACCCTCACTTCAGATGCCGAGTATGCCTGCTTTTTACTCTGAACATAAGGGTGGGATAGGGTTTTCTGAAATTGTTACTACCATAATTTCCTGTATTCAGGATTCTTCTGAATCTTAATAAAATTTATTTAACAGGAAAAGCCTGTTTTCTTGTTGACACATAAGAGTGTTTATTGGTATAACAGTCAAGCGCGTTGTGATTATAGGTTGTATTAAACCATTGATTCTAACGCAGTCCAGCGCCTAACGGCTCATGGACGACAGTTCTTTGACAGAAATAATTAGGGAAGGGAAGGAAC
>JAGLNY010000340.1 GCA_023139255.1 Spirochaetales bacterium | reverse complement strand
AATGAAGCTCTCCTAAAAGTTTTTGGGTATTTGTGGAATCGGGCGCCATGTTCATAAGCGAAAATTTTCAAACGATTCTTCTCAAATAACTGCATTTAAAGCATGTAGAATCAATATTTACCCAAATTTATTGGATGTTTGTATACGACGGTGCATGGCACCGTCGTAGATGCAGAGTATATAAGAAAAGGTGTTCACTCCCACCTCCCACAGTAGTTTTTTCAACGCTATCCAGGGTGGGGTTTAATTGACGGTTACATGTGATTCGACCCGAATAAGAAGTTTTTGGGTATTTGTGTATCAAGGTGCCAGGCTCCCGAGCAAAATTTTCCAATCATATTTTCACCTAATTCTGCATTTAAAGCATGTAGAAACTATGTTTTCCCAGTTTTTTTGTGTGTCTGTGTATTTCGGTGCCTGGCACGGGAGTATATGTGGATTCTGGGGATTGGGCTACAGTAGTTTTTCGGAGCCTTCTCTGGCATCGCTATCTTGACATGATATGAATTTATGCTAAAATCATATCATCCACAAGAGGAGCATGCAGCACAATGTCGAATGCAACTGTAATAGAAAATAAAATCCGTAATATGGGAAAAGGAAGTATATTGTTTATCGATGATTTCCTGGAAATCACAGACAAACAAGCCATACGGGTTATACTGTCGCGTCTGCATAGCAAGGGTTTCATCGTCCGTCTGGGGGCGGGAATATATCTGTATCCAAAATATAACCGTCTTATTGGCGATGTGGTCTATCCTTCAACCGAAGATATCAGCAATGCAATTGCCAGAAAGGAGAAGTCAAGGATCGCATATACCGGTGCTTATGCACTACATCGTTTGGGATTATCTACACAAATACCATCGAATATCGTCCTGTATACGGACGGATCTCCTCGAAAAATCACACTCAGTGACAATAGAACAATCACTTTGAAAAAAACTACAGCCAACAACCTCTCCTATCGAAGCGAAACAGTTATGCTTGCTGTTGCGGCAATGCGGGAACTTGGCAAAGACAGAATAACCGATCTGCAGAACCAACGTATCAAAGAAGTACTGGCATCTGTGAATAAACAGTTGCTTGAACAAGATGTGAAGCTAGCGCCTGAATGGATTCAAAAACATATCAGGATAATAATGAAGGATAACAAGTAAACATGATGTGGAATAATCTCCCCGTAAGGGACAAATTGGCGATTCTTGGCGCTGTGGAGCGACAGGTACATATATCGAGCCGGGCAATTGAAAAAGACTGGTGGGTCACGATTGTTTTGCATGCACTCTTCAACTCTCCTTATGCCAAACATCTGGTTTTTTAAGGGAGGGACATCTTTAAGCAAAGCATGGCATTTGATTGAACGCTTTTCTGAAGACATTGATATTGAAATCAATCGTGAATATCTTGGTTTCGCAGGAGAACTCTCAAAAAACCGGATTAGTGATCGTTTAAGGAGAGCTTCCTGTGCTTTTGTAAGAAAAGAATTATTACAGGCTCTGGAAAAAGAGATGCTCGAAATAGGAATTCCCGCCGAAAGCTTTACCCTCACGACAACACCCTCTCCCGTTTCGACTACTGACCCTGAGACTATCTATATTGCATACAAATCAGTGTTTAATGATCCTGCGGAATATGTTAAAAATGTTGTTCTGGTCGAGGCCGGCTCACGAAGTATGTTCACACCCAATGAAATCATTCCTGTTCAATCCTTCATTGGAGAATTTTTTCCAGACGATTCTTTTTCTGATAAGCCCTACTCAATACGAGCAGCCTCTGCATCAAGGACTTTTCTGGAGAAAGCTTTTTTACTACATGAGGAATTCAACAAACCTGTTCCCGAGATCAGGCACTTGCGAATGTCCCGGCACTTATACGATCTGGAAAAAATGATGGATACCCAATTCGCCGCTGATACACTGACTGATATTGAGTTGTATAAGGCTGTTGTTGAACATAGGAGAAAATTCATCGGCTTGAAAGGCTTCGACTATGACTCATTGTACCCAAAGACGATTTCATTTCTCCCACCCGAATCCGTGAAGGATCTTTGGAAGAGTGATTATCACACCATGCAGGAAAATATCATCTACGGAAACTCTCTCGATTTCGACTCTTTATTAGTACGCATATCAGAGTTAATGCAAATGTTCAGGAATCTATCGATCGATCCGCCAAAAAATTGAAAGATCGAATTGTCACAGTCAACTAATTCGGTATCAAAATCATTCGATCCACATATTCATATTATTCTTTATTCTGAATGTCAAACATAAAAAATAAGATAAAAAAGAAACTTTCAGTTCTTGCACACCGAAAGTTG
>JAGLNY010000034.1 GCA_023139255.1 Spirochaetales bacterium | reverse complement strand
TATCGCTGGGCGGCATTGTTATAAATACTCTCCAGCTCCTTGTACCTCAATTTTTCCATCATGCTTATAAATTGTTCCCATTCACTTACCGGCCTGACCCCAGTCATAAATTTCGACACGTTTTCTTCCACATACGTCGACAATGGAGTAAGTATTTCGGCGACGCGATCCTTTTCTTCCTGCGTAAGAATTACGGAGAATTCGGGGTCGTGCAGATTTCCGTTTTGAATCAGCGCGTTGATATCATCAAGATTTTTGTCCGCAATTGCCATATCTTCCGGACCGAGGTTGTAGTTTTTAGACCACTCCTCGTATTTCACCAATCCAAGGGTCCACCAGACCATGGAACCGTATTGTTCAAGAGCTGTTACAGCGTTCGGTTTATTGGTTTCCCCGATTATTTTATCAAACCGATATCCGGTTGGGTACGAAGAATCAATTTCGTATGTAATCCCCTCGATACCACGCCCCATCAGGGCGTTTCCTTCATCCGAATACAGGAAATCCATGGCACGAAGCGCATCGTCTATGACCTCAGAATCCTTGTTGATTGACACCGGCCACCGGTAACCGTGTTTCAAGTGACCGCCAATGGCCCAGCTTCTGGCAACACCGTCCGGCATTTCCGGGGGTATAACAAGCTGAACATCCCTGGAATCATCATCGTTATATAAGTTGTTGTATCCCCCGCCCATGTGCAGCACGAAGGTTCCGTCCGCAAGTTTAGCGAAAAACTCATTTTTGTCCATAGTGAGCATATCGGGGTGAAATATCCCGTTCTCGTACGCCCATGCAAACGTCTCGGTTGCGAGTTTAAAGGATGGTTGGGCTGGTCCGAAAACCCACGCGCCTTGCCCGCCGGTACGTCTATCCGACGTCATTCCAACTGCCGCGCCAAAGTAGTGCGCGAACCTGCCCATTGTATATCCAAAACCCAGTCTTGAGCCCGTAAGTGGTCCACCGTGCGCCTCTTTCATTCGGAGCAGAATATCCTTGTACTCATCCAGCGTGTATATCTTCTCTGTAATATCTACCCCGAGAGTCTTTAGAATGTCGTTCCGAATGTACCAAGGCGGGGAACTCCAGGTATCGACCGCCTGAACCTGAACGAAACCGTACATTCGCCCATCACTCGCTTCAACAGCCTCAAATTCCGGCCGGTATTTTCCGTAGTATTTTGCATAGTTCGGAAGCTTACCCTCTTCGAGAGCGGTTGAGATATCAGCGAAAAGCCGGGATCCGTATTTCGTGGATGTATCACTATCCCTGAAAAAATTGATCATGTCAGGCAGTTTATCCGACGCAATGAGAGAAGTTAATTGCTCGGTGAATGTATCTCTCGGCGGATTGATGATCTCGAAATCTACGCCTACTGCTTCTTCCCATTGAACAATCGACCATAATTCATCACTAATGGGTTTTCCTGGATCCCAGGGTAATAAATACCTGACGCGTGGCAAATCCCCGGAATCGGTTGTTTTCCCTTCAGGATCACCCGCAGTAAAAGCGACAGATGCGGTCAGCAGTCCCGCAAGAACCAAAGTGAAAAGACGTTGAATTTTTGTGTTATAACGTATTTTCATTTAACACCTCCTATATGTGTTTTGAGACCTTGTGATATTCATCCCTTTAACGACCCGGCTAGAATGCCTTTCGTAAAATACTTCTGCGCAAAGGGATAAACAATTAATATGGGGCCAATAGTAATAAAAATGACAGCCATTCTAAGGGATTCGTATATACCTTGAGCAGCTATACCTCCCCCCTCATCAGCGGAAGACACTGCTTCTTCGGCACCAACAAACGCCTCCCGCGAAATTAGAATACGCCGCAAAAGGATTGGTAACGTTTGTTTTTCCGGCGATTGAAGATACAAAAGCGGACCGAAAAAATTATTCCAGTGACCAACTGCTGCCCAGATTGCGATAGTGGCTATTATTGCTGTAGACAACGGCATCACGATCCTCCGGTAAACAAACCAGTCGTTTGCCCCGTCTATGTATGCTGATTCAAAGAGACTTTCAGGCAGCATGCTGAAATTGGTTCTCATAATAACGATGTACCACATGGAAAAAGCCTGTGGGAGAATAACCGCCCACATCG
>JAGLNY010000339.1 GCA_023139255.1 Spirochaetales bacterium | reverse complement strand
CTTCTGCCCATTTTCGACTTTCCTCAAGCCTGTCCATTTCCTCGAGTTTTTGCTCTTCAGCCAGTTCAGCTGCAGTTTTATTTGTCTTTTGTTTATCATAATATGAAGCATGTACTATAAATCCCTCAGGAGTCATATAAAACTCAAATGATTTGGCAATTTCCGGCTTTGTGTATTTTTTATCACCATAAGAAATAGCATACATTTTCTCGATTTGAGTAGCTTTATTCCCGATGGTAGATTTAATAACGTTGAAATAATTACACAACTCATTAATTGAAAGAGCATTGTCACTTTTCTTGTCAAACAGAAAATTCAAACGGGCTATAACATAAATTATTGATGTAGCCCATATCTCACTTTTCCCGCGAAAAGCAGGATGAGGTGATTCTTGACTGATTGTCTCAAATAAATTTAGTGCGTAGCTGTTTAACTCAGCATCAAGATGGTTTACACAAAAATCTTCCATTAAATGCTTTATTTGTGACTGTTTATTATCAAGATTATCCATCCAGCATCCCCATAATGTAATTTCATGATTATTCTTCTCTGAGAAAAACTTATCATACAACAGGAAACATCTCAATAATAGGTAAAAGTAATAAGTGAATGCTAACATAACAATTTCTGCCCTATGCGCTTACGCAGACTATTTAATATTTTGTAATAGAATGCTTATTGTAAAAAGCGTACGTTACAAACTTGACAAACGTACGCTTTGGTATTATTTTTATAAATGAGAGGTGAAGTATGGTCTATACAGCTACAACATTAAGAAAATCAATCTATTCTGTATTGGATTCTGTATTAGAATCAGGAATTCCCGCTGTTATTGTTCGTAATGGGAAAAAGTTGAAAATTGTTCCGGAAGAGCGGATAAGTCGACTCAACCGCTTAACTCCTCATACAATTGTACATGGAAGTTCTGAGGATTTAGTTGATATGCACTGGGAAGGTATTTGGTCTGGAAAGGATTTTCCTGAATGATGTTTCTTGATACGCATGCAGTTGTCTGGTTATACCAGAAAGAACTACATTTGTTTTCTACAGGAGCTCTTTTACGATTGGAAGAAGATACTTTACTGATTTCACCAGCGGTAATGTTGGAATTGGAATATCTCTTTGAAATAGGGCGTATCACCATTAATGCAGTTGAGATTGTTTCGTATCTCACCGAAACCATTGGACTTGAAATTGACCCAATTTCTTTTCTGCCCATTGTAGAGAAATCCTTAGGGCTAAAATGGACCAGAGATCCGTTTGACAGGCTTATGACAGCACACGCACTATTTCGTGAGGCTGATCTTCTTACAAAAAATAAAAATATTACTGCAAATTATCCAAATGCTTTTTGGTAGATTTTACTCGAATTTCAATGGAAAATGAGGACTTGGTCATGCAGGAATTGCAGTCAACAACACCATCCCGGGCGGAGATTGATAAAGCAGATCAATGGGATCTGACAAAGCTCTATCCAGGGGATGAAGCATGGCTGGAAGATGTTTCTATTCTTGAGGAATTGATGGTTACTGCCGCTTCATTTCGAGGAACACTGGGTTTATCTGCAAAAAGCTTATTTGACGGTCTTGAGTTTCTTAACCAAACCAGAATACTAACTGAAAAACTCACCTACTATGCATTCCTTCGGCTATCCGTAGATACAAACAACAGTAAAAACCAGGATAAACAAAGCAGGATGGCACAGGTAGAAGGCGAGGTAAACGCCGCCCTTAGTTTCTTTGAGCATGAGGTGCAGGGAATTTCCAGAAAAACAATTGCCAAATATTTTTCAGAGCTGCCTGAACTTGAAGTATACCGAATTATGATAGAAAAACTTCAAAGAATACAGCCGCACACACTTAATGATAAGGAGGAAAAACTCCTTGCACTCTATACTGAATCAGCAGGAACGGCAGGGAAAGCCTTTTCTATGCTGGTCAATGCCGACATGGATTTCGGGATGATTGAGACTTCGTCAGGGAAAAAACGGCTTAGCCGACAAAATCTTTCCTGGTTTCTTATCCAGAAGGATAGGGATCTGAGATACCGGGCTTATAAGCAGTACTATGAGGAGTTCGGGAGACATAAGAATACCCTTACCTCCCTCTATAAAGGAAGTGTCCAGAAGGATATATATCTGGCACAGATACGAAAATTCCCATCAGCACGGGCTTCGGTTCTTTTTGAGAATAATATTCCGGAGCGTGTATATGACAACCTTATCAGCTCAGTACACGAAGGGCTTACAGTATTTCAAGATTTCTTCAAGTTGAGAAAAGAACTTCTCGATGTTGACAAACTAAGACCGTATGATCTTACGGTTCCCCTTATCCAAACAGTACCCGTTGACTATCCCTATGAGAAAGCGGTTGAGATTGTTAGTGCTGCCCTTGAACCTTTTGGTAGGGAATATACTGAGACTTTAAGGCATGGGTTACTGCATGGCTGGGTTGATCGTTATGAAAATAGAGGAAAACAGGCAGGAGCTTTCACTGCTGCATGTTATTCCGGAGAACCCTATATCCTGTTAAATTATAAACACAATGTGCTGCGTAATCTTTTTACGCTTGCTCATGAAAGCGGGCATGCAATGCACAGTTTATACAGTATTCGAAACAATCCCTTTCAGCATTACGAATATTCTATTCTGGAAGCTGAGACGGCTGCCAATGTTCATGAACGGCTGTTGTATGATTATATATTGAGGCAGGCAGAAGAGAAAACCCTTAAAGCGTTCTTACTTGAGCGGTTCCTGAATGATATTACGGCCAAAATATTCAGGCAGACACTGCTTGCGGAATATGAACACAGAATTCATACAGAGGCGGAAGCAGGTCGCCCCATAACCACAGAAATGCTTCGGGATATCTATCGGGAACTGATAGATCTGTATTACGGGTCGGAACTTGTCCTGGAAGAGGAAAGTGACCTGGAGGGATTAACAATACCGCATTTCTATCAGGCTTATTATGTCTATACCTATTCTGTAGGGGCATCGGCGGCACTAACTCTTTCTCAAGGATTAATTTCTGAGAAAGAGAATGGGGTTAGCAAATACGTGGATTTCCTGGGGAGCGGGGGTTCAGAATATCCTGTTGATGCGCTTATGAAAGCCGGGGTTGATATACTATCTTCGGATTCCATTTACGCTGCGACAAGTGAGTTTTCCTCACTTCTTGAACAGTTTAAAAATTTATTAGCATAAGACAAGATCAATCTTTCCAGGTTACCAGTATTTTTTCTGATCCAATCTTGTCAGTAATGATGTCTGCCAGGCGCAGTAATTCCTCTTTACAGCAATCAACAGTTTTCCCATTATCCAACCGGACTTTAAGCTCTTTCGCAAATTCAGCAATGGTGATCTCTTTTTCCATGTCATTCCTCCTGGTAACTATTTATACAGGTAATTATCATAAGAACATTACACCCTCAAAAGGCCGTCAATTTCAGCGAAATGTATATCGTAACTTAAAAGATGAGCACCGTGCTCCATGCAGCTTGCAGCGATCCATACATCGTTTATAGGGATAGGTTTACCTTTTTTTCTCAGCATTCGTTTTATTTCTGCAAACCAATCAGCAGAAGATTTTGTAATTGGTATACATATAGTGCGGGGTTTTTCCATGAAACGTATAAGTATATCCCGGTTTTCCTGGTTTCGTGTTCCACCCAGGAACCCATCATACAGTTCGCCGATCACTATAGGTGAGAGGAGAATTGCTTCATATCGGGAAAGTTCATCGGCTATGCGGCCGTCACCTGATATAAGGGCTGAATAGGCATTCGTATCGATAAGTATCCTTTTCATGTGTTCCAGTCCCCACTATCGACCTGCGAGTTATCCTTTTGAAGTTCATTGAATTTTTCTTGTTCAGTTAAGTCCCAAAGTCCGCAAAATTCCCGATAATCGTCAGTTAAGCGTCCTTCTACAGGCAATCCCAGAGACTTGGCCAGGATCTCTTTAATAAGCTGGTTTTTACTTTTCTTGTTACGGCGTGCTTCATTGGTTAGCCGCAAGTCCAGCGCCTTGTCCAATGTATGTATTGTGAATGAACCCATGGTTCGCCCCCATGGTTCAATTATAGTATAGAAATGGTTCAAATGCAACCTTATAGTGATTATATTTGAGGCAGTTGTCAGTCATGAATCAAATCAGGAATAATTTTCAATCCCTTTCATCGGTGCATGATTATTCGGTCTGTCTTTTACAATCAGAGTTGTTACATCGCCTGTAAATTCCCTGTGAAAAAGAATATCGTGACCCATACAAAGACCAATTACCACAGCAAGGTCGACATTTTCCTGGTTCAGTTGTGCTGCCTGATTAAGCGGGCTGCAGGATACACCGGGAAGTGTACTTTCTTTGTTGATCTCATTCTGACGGACACCGCCTACTGTACAGCACACACCAATCGTTTTTAGTCCCTTTGCAGAAAATATATCACGCACAGTCTCAGCAATACCTTCCATACCGTAACAATAGGCAAGGCCGATTTTCTGATAATTCATTAACTGTGCAAACTCGACAAGTTCCTCAATACGTGAAAGCGTTCCCGCACGGCCATTATCAACAAGTTTCGCTGCTGCCTGCACGATTTGTTGGGTATCCTTTTCGTGATATACGCTCAATTGCTCATCAAGGTCAAATTTTTCTGCGCCGCAGGAAACAGCCCCGCAGCAGGATTTAGCTTTACAGGTTAAACAGTTCATTTCTGTATCCCTTTATAAAAACCTACATGTTTTTAGAAATGGCAATAGCCGCAATGGTACCGTCAGCAACAGCAGTGGTTATCTGTCGGTATGCTTTTGTTTTTACATCACCTACCGCATATACACCATCAATACTGGTTTCCATCTCATCATTAGTTGTCAGGTAACCCCACTGATCAACCCCAAGAGTTTCCCCAAAAACTTCTATGTTTGGTAGGAACCCGACAAAGACAAAGATACCGTTTGTCTTAAGTTCCTTACGTTCACCAGATTTCAGGTCCTCAACAACTACACCCATATCCATAGTGCCGTATTTTTTGAATTCGCGCGGTTCATGCTCGAGAAGTATTTCTACATTATCCAGACTCTTTAATTTTTCCTGGGCAACCTTGTTAGCCTGGAAATTATCAAATTGATGTACAATGGTAAGTTTTTTTACAAATTTCGAGATGAACAGAGCTTCCTCAATTGCCGAATTACCGCCGCCGATTACTACAACTTCTTTATCCTGAAAATATTTTGCATCACAAGTAGCACAGTAGGAAATTCCGTTTCCGCCATACTCTTTTTCCCCGGGAAGACCCAGTGGTTTTGGGCGGGAACCGGTTGCTATAACTATTTTTTTGGCTTTGATGGTTTCTACACCGTCTATTGTCACGGTTTTATTTTCCAGATCTACATCGTTCACCTCAACAGCAACCCTGAACTCAACACCGTTGGCCTTTGCCTGCTCACTCATGTAGTGAGAGAGCATGAACCCCTGCTGCGGCTCAATAAAACCGGGGTAGTTGGAGACAAGATGTGTAGTTGATACATATCCTCCGGGAAGGGCTGTATCAACGAGAATTGTTTTAACATGGGCCTGGGTTAGGTAAATTCCGGCAGTAAGGCCGGCCGGGCCTCCACCGAGTACGATAACGTCCGTCCCGGTCTCGTATTTTTGTATCTTTGCATGGTTTGAGGCTTTTTCATTCTCTGTAAGGAGGGCATCGAGATTTCTCATCAAATCTGAGCGTTTAATACCCCCTGTTAACCGGTCGCCTACAATTTTACCGTTTTCATAGAAAATTACGGTTGGAGAGCCGATAATATCAAGATTTGTAGCTAGTTCCCTGTTTCCTTGACGGAATATCTTCAAAAAAGGAATATCTTCACCGTAAATTTCACTAAGTGCCTCATATTTAGCAGCCAGGGCTTCGCAGGGAGGACATTCGGTTGAATAAAAATCCACGACAGCCCTGGGTTGAGCCAGAACTTCATTTTTGTAATCTTCTGCATTAATTTCTTTTATTAATTTTGCCATTTTATCTACTTCTCCTGTTCTTGTTGTTCAAAATACAGTGACAATCCCATACTCATCATCTCGTGCACAGGTCTGCAGTCCGGGGACTGTATCCTGCCGGTGGCATTCTTTGCCACAGAGCCGCAGCCGCCTCCGCAAGCCAGCTGCAGGGAACATCCTGCACATTCAGGTATAGTGGTAACATCCCGTTCCTCCCACTGCTCTATGATCTCATCCTTCCGAGTAACTGCTGGATAGAAAGTCCCAAGTGATTCATCGTCTTTTCCTACTGTTGCTGTGCAGGAATAGATGCGTCCGGTAAAATCAAATACCCATTCTGTTTTACATGCCGGGCAGGAATCAAAGAGCGGGTTAGGCAGTGAGCTGTTCTCAAAAATAAATTTTGCTATTGAGAAAGCTGGGCGGTGGAACTCCAAAAACTGCGGCTGATTTTTTATAAGTGTATATACATCCTCGTAAAGGCTAACTCTATCATACAATTTTGATTGATCCGATTGACAGAAATGAAGTTCGTAATTTCTCCCCAATTGCGTTTTGAAAAGGGGGTTGGCAGTCCAGCCTTTTTCGATTGCGAAATCCGCAAGCTCACCAAGATAGGGCATGTTTTCACGATCCACTACAACGCGGAGGTTGATTGGCATTCCTGCCTCAAGTGCTGCATCTATTCCCTCTACTGCCTGGTTGAATGTTCCGTTTCCACCCTTGAGCATTCTTCGTTTATTGTGGATTTCTTCCGGGCCGTCCAGTGTTACCTGTATTTCACGCACGAATCCTTGTTTCAGGATGGGAATATAACTTTTCAGTGCATATCCATTGGTTACGAAAGCAAGGCCAAGAGAACGTTTTTCTGCCTCACGGACGAGGTGCATAATATTAGCTTTTGGGGATTTTCCCGGGAGAAGAGGTTCCCCGCCGAAAACGGTTATATACTTTTTTCTTCCGGCAAACTCTCTATCAATGTAGGAAAAAAATGCGTCAATTACTTCCGGTTGTTCCATCTCGGTTGTATGTTCATACCCTTCCTGATAACAGTAGGTACAGGCGAAGTTGCAGAAGTAGGTGGGGACATAAAAAATCTGAATTTCGTCAGAGTCCCTGGTGTCTATAAAATCGAGGTATTCCCGGGTGTAGAGTTTTTTCTCCTCTGCAGGATCTGTTAAGTATCCTTTTTCTTTATACTCTTCAATATCAGTATAATTTCCTGTTTTCAGTTCATTTGCTTTTTCGGTTGAGAGAATATCCGCCTGTTTTGTCAGCGGGTTTACTATAAAATAATTTTCTGAGTCTTTCAGTTTGCCGAATATGTTATGTTTAGACAGTTCCATTATTATTCCTTTTTATGAATGTGAAAGTAAAAAAAGGAGTTTGCACCCGGGTTTTAAGGCACGGGTACAAACATCCAGGAATCTTAGTCGTGACAACCTGCCACTACTACAGAATTCTTTGCGCAGCATTGAGCTACGGCTTTCTGATTAGCAGGTTTCTTGTTGACAAGTGATCTCATAAACAAAACCTCCTCACAAAAAATTTGAGCAACTTTTCAAAATTTATTTTTGAAAAGTGCTACAGACAGATTAAAAGTTTTTAATACCCAATAGAATTTCTATTAAATGCAAAAAACTTTAAAAGTCAAAACAATCAACAATTATTTTGACTTATTTTGGCAGCTGCAAGAACATCCGGAGGGTTTAATCCCCAGAATCGTCCAGCTGGCAACTTCAATTTCCCCTTTTGGGTACGGGTTGCTCTCCTCCAGTATCTGTATGTCTGTGAAACCAGCTCGTTTCAGCTGGTCAGCATACATTTCCCTGGTAACAGACCCAGCCCAGCATTCAGCAACAGCCTCAGGGTCATTTTTGTATTCTTCAGGTACCGGCTGCAGTGAATAGATATCACTTACTACAAATCTTCCGGACTTTTTAAGGATCCTGAAAATTTCATTCCACACTGTCTGCTTATCGTCAGCATGGTTTATTGTGCAGTTAGATATGACAAGATCCACTATTTCAGCATCAAGAGGAATGGTTTCAAGGTTTGACTTGAGAAAAGCAGTATTTTTTACACCCAGTTTCTCAGCATTTCTTTCAGCTTTTTTCAACATTCCTTCAGATAGATCAACACCGTACACAAACCCTTCCGGTCCTACTGCTTCAGCCAGCCGGATAACATCAGTGCCCCTTCCGCTTCCCAGGTCGACACATGTTTCCCCTTCTGCCGCTTTACTATGACTTATTGCACCGCCGCAGGAGAGACAGCAGCTAGTTTCAGCCAGTCCGGAATAACGCAGGTTAATTGCACTGTTTACTTCTGTAATCATTATTTTATCCTTCTATAAAACTTGTAAAAGTATATTTAGTCCGTCATGTACGGCTCTTTTCTGTTTTTCAGTGAGTTCAGCAAGGATTCTCTCCTCACAGCGTCTTTTCTCTACCAGGATTTCGCGGTAGCACTGTCTACCGATTTCAGTAAGTGAAAGGGAAAGATATCGTCGGTCATTCTTATCAGTTTTTCCTATGATAAAATCCCGGTTGATCAATTGGCTGATGATCCTGCTTCCGCGTGAAGGGGAAAGTTCCATAAGGGAGGAGAGGTTTTTGGATGAAAGGGTTTCGTGTCTTGCGATAATAGATATGCAAGATACTTCCCCCTGAGTCACGTTGAAAGCTCTCCCGATTTCGTCACTGAAATTACACCGTTTTTTTAATTCAAGAATTTCATCAATCATATTCTCTGAATTCTCCCGGTTATTAAATTTTATCAAATAGTTGCTAGTAGCAATAGTTGCTATTGACAATTAAACAATTTTTATCGATATTGTCAAGACAAATTAAGAAAAAAAATTATAATATTAAGATTGTCAAAAAACGGGGTTGATATGAAAGAAGCGTCTGATCGAAATTTTTTTGCATTTATATTCCATGCACTTTTCCTGGCGCTGACGATGAGTTTTATAGATATAAATACCGTTGTTCCTAATATGATTGCAGAGGCCGGGGGCTCATCAGTACATCTGGGAATACTATCGGCGATAATGATCGGCGGCACGAGCTTTATGCAGCTATTTTTTGCCGGAATCCTTTTGCCGTACCAAAAAAAGAAGCGATTTCTCATTACCGGGATCTATTTTCGTGTTTCTGCGCTTATCCTGCTCGGGCTGTTTTTGCTTGGTATGGATGATTCAGGAGGTGAATGGAGGATCCTGGTAATTCTCGGGATCATGACAATATTTTCTTTCAGCGGTTCCTTCGCCGGTATTGCCTATATGGATATTCTCGGCCGGGCAATTGTGCCTGAACGCAGAAAACGATTTTTTCTCCTGAAGCAGCTGATAGCAAGTGTCGGGGTTATTATTTCCGCACTTCTCGTTAAAGTAGTGCTGGCCCTGTTTCCCTACCCGGCCAACTACAGTATTCTCTTTATTTCAGCAGGCGGGCTTTTACTGATCGGGACTATCGGGTTCTGGCTTATCCGGGAACCTGCAGGGACGGAAAAACGGAAAATCAGTATACGGGAACGTTTTAAGACTTTTCGCGATGCTGTCCTGAAGGATAAAAACCTGCAGATGTACCTACTGCTGATAAACACATCAGGGACAACCCTGGTCACAATTCCTTTTCTTATCCTTTACGGCCGTACCCATTTTGCTGTCTCAGGCAGT
>JAGLNY010000338.1 GCA_023139255.1 Spirochaetales bacterium | reverse complement strand
AAATTTTACTCTCAGATTTGCACCTGAACCTGCATCTAAAGCATACAGAGGCCATGTTCTCTCTTATTTTCTGTGTGTTTGTGTTTTTCGGTGCCTGGCACCGCAGTCTACAAATTGCAATCCAGGAGGATGCCATGTTTATTGCAAGAGCAAAAGAGCTGACATTGTTTGAAGCTCTGCATGCTTCAGACAAGTTTGAATACCTTGTGCTATACGGCAGAAGGCGTGTTGGCAAAACTTCTCTTCTGAAGGAATTTTCCAAGGATCATCCTGTAATTTTCTATTCTGCCCAAGCAAAGAACGATAGTCTAAACCTCTCTGATTTCTCAAAAACTCTTCAGATGCATTTCTCAGGATCATTCTTCGGAGCGTTCTCGGATTGGGAAGCGGCTCTCAAGTATCTCACCAGTCAGTTGTCAGATACAAGAACCACTTTGATCATTGATGAATTCCCTTTCATCGCAAAGGTGAACCAAACAATCAAGTCCATTCTCCAGCATACAATAGATCATAGCTGGAAAGAAAAGAACCTTTTTTTAGTTTTATGCGGCTCCAGTGTGAGTTTTATGGAAACCGAGGTCATGGGGGCAAAAAGCCCTTTGTATGGACGTTCCACCAGCAACTTGGAGCTAATCGGCTTCGACTACATAGAAAGCGCCTCCTTTTTCCCAGATTACACTAACGAAGAAAAACTGCTCAGCTATGGCATCCTGGGCGGAATCCCTTGCTATCTTGAGGCTTTCAGCGATAAGTCAACCATTGCCCAGAACATAGCAAGGAGCATTCTTCGCATGGGTTCATTCCTCAAGGATGAGACTCAGAATCTATTGAAGATGGAGCTTCGCGAGCCTGCGGTCTACAACAGCATCTTTGAAGCCATTGCAACAGGTGCAAGCCGCCTCAATGATATTGCACAAAGAATTCATGAAGAGCAGACCAAGTGTTCCAAGTACATTAAGACCCTGAAGAATATGAAACTGGTGGATAAAGTGACTCCTTGCGGACAGAAGGATTCCAGCAAGAAGACCATCTACCAAATCTCAGACAATTTCTTTCTGTTCTGGTATCACTTCATCTTTGCAAACAAGAGCTACTATGAGCTGCTTGGAGACAATGAAGCCGCACAGGAGATACATGATAATCTTTCTGTGTACATGGGCCATGTGTTCGAAAAGATATGTACCCAATACTTGATCAGACTAGCCAAGCAGAGAAAACTCCCCTTCGTACCCCATACTATGGGCAGATGGTGGGGTAACAATCCTAAAACCAGAAAAGAGGATGATATTGATATCCTTGCTCTTGATAAACCTGGGCAATCCGCTATCTTCTGTGAATGCAAATACCGGAACAAGCTATTTAATATGGATGAATACAAGGATTTCCTCAATGCTACCGCCATCTTCACTAAGCCGAACAATCGCTTCTATTACCTCTTCAGCAAATCAGGGTTCACTAAAGCAGTGAAAACCCGTGCGCAACATGATGGCGTGAAGCTTGTAGGGCTCGATGATCTGTTCATGGCTGATTGACTCTGATGACGATGCAACCGTAAATTCTTCTGATACCGCTGTTGCCCAGCTATTAAGGGAAGCATATTGTGCTTCGCCAAATGATATATTATGCAATTTAGCCAACTTTATAAATTGACTTCAGAAGTTTTAAAAAACTTCAATAATAGGTTGATCTTTCAAAATAATGAATTTTGAAAGATCCCAATCGTTGTTCTGATTCCATTCAATTTTAAAGTCATACATAGAAAACACCATATAATGAGCAATACATCAAGCATTAATAATATAATTGAGGCTGCGAATCAACTAAGTCTTGTCGGTAGTTTTAATTGTCGTTGAATAAGCAACTATTACATCATATGATAATCAGTTCACGTATACTCATGTAATGAGAATCAGCTTTAAATAATGCGCATTTCGTCCTAGAAACACATTGTTTCTTATTCAGAATATCAGACAATATAAAAACTCAAAAAAAATGAAAACCCTTCCTCATTCCAACTATACTTCCACCGAAAATGTGGCATTTTGTGGAATCGGTATCCGGTTCAAAAGATCGGCCAGCTCAACACCCACTCTTATTATTCCCTTACTCAAAAACAAATTATCACTCCACTTTCCCGGAAAATGTGGCATTTTGTGGAAAAGATACCCGGTACCGCCCTCGCCGCACTGACTGGCACTGCAATATTGGGTTGAAGATATAACAAAATAATGATATAATTTTGTTATACGGAGGTTGTGAATGCCTACAATTAGACCTAGTGCAGATTTACGCAATAAGTACAATGAGATATCTGAATTCTGTCATACCTATACCGAACCAGTTTTTATAACAAAAAATGGCCATGGTGATCTTGTAGTGATGAGTACTGAAACCTATGAATTATTGGCTGGTAAGATGGAATTGTACAATTTGCTTGATGAGGGCTTAATGGCAGAAAAAAAGGGTAAAACTACATCTAGTAAAGCTGTATTTGATACTATTAGAGAGAATATGAATTTCTGATGTTTGAAGTTCGTTTTACTGAACCAGCTGAAGAAGATCTCGTATCGATACTCAGATATATTTCAGACGTACTAAAAGCTACGTCTGCTGCAAAGCAGCTTCTCGACAGAATTGAAGAGCAAACAAAGATTCTTGAAGCCTCACCATTTTGTTATGCTATTGTTTCTGATGATTATCTTGCTTCTAAAGGAATTCGTTCTTTGTTGGTAAAAAACTATCTGATATTTTTTGTTGTGGATGAAGAGAAGTTGAGGGTTTCAATAATCAGAATAGTATATGCTCGAAGAGATTGGGCGTATCTTATAAAAAATGATCAAAGGCCCGACTCAAATCCTCATCCCATCCTTTAGCTTAATTATAGTTTATAGCACGACATTCTGGCACTGATAGTCACACCGGTGGTCTTTTTGTACAGGGAAAAGCCTTAACTCCCTATCCACGAGCCTTACCCCCCAATTTCTTTTTATGTACTATACATAATGCGCAATCTGTTACAAAATAAGATTGTTCTTTATTCAGAATATCAGACAATATAAAAACTCAAAAAAATAAAAACCCTCATTCC
>JAGLNY010000337.1 GCA_023139255.1 Spirochaetales bacterium | reverse complement strand
AATAGTGAATAATATAGTCACTTAATAGTCCGAGACTGAAAACGGGAATTAATAAAATCATAGGAGAGTTTTCCACTCCTATAAAACGGACAAAACTGTAGGAAGCAAAAACAGCAAGAAGGATAAGTGCCCATGCGACCGCAATAGCTTTTATATTTCTAAAACTGAGAAAAATCACCATGATAAGAACTAACAGCAGGGGTAAAAAGATTAAAATGTCTTCTGTAAGAAGTATTTCTGTCTTTGCCACTATGGGCGATTTGCCTGTATATTCAAAAGAAATATCAGAATAGGTATCCCGTACCTCCATAATTGCAGCATCCATCTCTGATGGCGAGACTTTGTAACCAAAGTAGATGTAAAAAAGAAGTGAGTCCATAGAGTCATTTATATAGGGCTTCAGCTCAGGATGAGCTTCTATTTCCCGAGATAATTCCTGGAAAAAAGTATCTGTTCTTTCAGATCTTTGGGGAATTATGGGACTTATATATATTTCAACCTCATCACTTCTTACAGTATTTGCATTCAAAATTGAATCCACCTGGGTAACGCCGTTCATATCCATGAAATCACTATTCAGCTTTTCAAGAAGATCTACTGTCTCCTCAGAAAAGAGGGATATCCCGCTGCTGTCCAGATCGATGGTAGTGATTACTACATTCCTCTGGGGAATCAGCAGCTGGCTGTCCGCCTCCTGATAGGGTTTTACGACATTATCATTGCCGGAGGGAACCAGAAAAAAGGCGGCCAGGGCAAGTATTAATATTATAGAAACAAACAAAACTTTTTTCACAAAGCTCTCCAAATCCGGGTGATTCTCAGTCATTTTTTAAAATACCTTCATGCATTGTAATGAATAGGTTGATATTTCAAAATTGTTAATTTTTGAAATATCATCGAATAATAAAACATTATAGCATTAAGGAGAGATTCTCATTTTGTCTAATAATGCAGGATCAATCAAGTACCTAATTCCCCGTGTTGTCCTACACATCACCTGTGATCCTGCAATTTGGGGACGGAGGATTATTATGGTGCTTAGCCTCCGTCCCTCTAAGGAAACTCTCAGGAAAGGCAACAATGCCGAAGTGGTATGGGCAGCATTCCTGCAGATCAATGATCTGTGTGTTCCGAAACCCTGCCTCTTCAATCCAGGCTATGCATTGTTCGGGAGTTGGCCGGATTTCCATAGAAGGACCCCGCGGCGTTGGGACATCGCTTCTCCAATGGATAACTGACAACCTGCCGCTCGGGTGAAGAACACGATGTGCTTCTCCGATTAGTTCACAGGGGTCCTCAATATGCAGAAGATTGTAAATCATCGCGTGCATTTGGCTCCCCGACTCAAGTCCTGTTCCAGAGGTTACGAAATCTCTTGTCTTCGCCTTGATGTTCGAAATGGCTTCCTGTCTGGCTTTTTTCTGTAGTTTTGTAATCAAGTCAGGTTCTATATCAAAGGTGTGCACTGTGCCTGTTGACTGTTTGGCCACCGGAAACGTGAATGTTCCATATCCGCATCCGAATTCAACGACATTTCCCCCACAGTTCCCTTCTTCGAAGAGTTTCCTGATCACGCATTCGACATCAAAAAAACTGTCCCAGAAATTCTCATCCGGCATACCACTTTCACGCCCCTTCATCATTTATCACCTTTCACCCGCATTTAATTTGTGTTCACTGCTATATTATGCTTTTTTGATTAATTTTTCCGTATTTCTATCAACAAACGGATTTTTCCCGCTGATGCTTAACGGTATAGCGTAGATTATCTTAATCTCTTCCCCAAAAACATGCATTTCCAGCAGTGCCTGTCCTGCAGTGTACAGTATTCTATTGTCAACTCTATTGTCCATTGCCACACTTGCAGCAGACCCAATGGCTATTCCAAGATCACCAGTGTTAAAAACACAGGGATGTTCAGGATGTTTGTTCTTTTCTGCACAACTGGAAAATCCGCACATTCCACAAAGGCTCAATCCCATAGATTCAATTTTTGTTCCAAAGATAACCATTGCCTTTGCAGAGAGAATATTTACGGCATCCCGCAAAAAGAAATCATGCAAGTTTTCCCGCGCAACCATCTCTTTCATTTTATCCGAGACTTCTTTAATACCATCTTCTTTTAACAGGGCAACAACGATATTATCTGTGCCCTTGCCTTTTGGGGCTGTTCTTGCAGCGGTCATCATTCTTTTCGCAACTTCAAAGACAGCTTCTTCCCGTAGTTCCTGTTCATGGAATATATTCATATTATCCTCCTTGGTATATGGTATTTGACAGCATAACGGTAGTCTTCGCGCACTCAGTTTACCGCATCGCTGTGCAACATCTTATCCGGTTCCATTTTCCAACCCAATTCACTTCC
>JAGLNY010000336.1 GCA_023139255.1 Spirochaetales bacterium | reverse complement strand
AGTCACGGCTAGAGTTACGGCTAGAGTCACGGCTAGAGTCAAAACTGGCAGTAAAAGTCATGATGTTCCTACATGATCAAGAGCTAGGAAAGTCTGAGATTGCAAAACTCCTTAAACATAAAACAGTATCTGGTGGACTGCATAAACAGATTAAGCGGCTTGGCGAGTTGGATTATATCGAGATGACAATTCCGGAAAAACCCAACAGTAGACTTCAGAAGTACAGGTTGACAGAGAAGGGCCGTTATCAAATAAAGCCTCTCCCTTAAACAAAAAGGATCAAGAACTTTGATACATGAGAAAGATGGAGATAGTTGATAAACAACAAATCCTCAGGCTGATCAATTAATTGTATAAAACAGGGAGCCTTGATTAATATCTAATCTAATTATATCGAATCTAAAGAGGACAGATGGTTTGCCCAAAAGATGGTAGAGTTGATGAAGTTTTCGTTGAAGCAACTAGCGAGTGGTGCTGGATTTCATATCAATAGTTAGATTTTGAACAATCTTGTTGAGAAGAGTTTCAGCGAGAGAAAGTACTTTCTTGATCTCACTTTTTGCTGGTAAGGAGTAAAAGGCATTTGGATATCTGTTTTCCTGAAAGAACCCTGTTGCCAATTCCAGAATATCTAATTCATTTTCTTCAAGGAGTGATAGATTGATAAGAGAATAAATTTCCAGCAAATCATGACTTTTTTTTATTGGTTTATTGTTATATGCCAAAACAGATTTTAACATCTTTTCCAAAGACTGTTGCAGAAGCATGCCAATGGTATCAGTGTAGTGACCGTCTTTGTACAGAACCTTGGCAGATGAAAAATCATGTTCTGCAACAATTAGCCATTCCTTCGCACTATGCTTATTTGGCATACAGAACTCTTCCTTTTTTAAGAATGTCTTCCTGGTAAAAAGTGTCTTGTCGGCTGGTAATGAATTCTTCTGGTGCAGTTAAAATATCAAAGCCAATATGATACGAAAACACCAGATCCCTCAGCCTTTTTCTGGCTTGTAAAATATAATTCCTGGACTGCTTTCTTGGAATTGATTTTATCAGAAAAAGATCTATATCGCTCTCATCATCTGGATTCCCATATGCGTAACTACCGAATAATACAATTTTATCCGGATTAAGAGGAAGTAATCTTTGTACAATTTCTGACTGTAACTGCTGAAAGTTTTCAATCATGACTTCTCCCGGGGAATTGCTATTTGAAATCTTAATAATATAAGTATATCTATATAAAGATAATATTTCTACAATAAATATAGATAATACAGTGAAATTTATCCCTGTACTGACATCGGGACACTCAGAAATAGAAAAAGTTGTTGAAAAGCTCTTGTTCCATGAAGATTATACATATCAGCTGTACTGTGCTTGCTGAAAAACTCAACATCAAAGAAATCATTACGATAGACTCAGATTATTATATGTACCAAACACTCAAGAAAGAGATGATCGTGAATGTATTTACCTATGGATAGTTTTATCGGTTGCAATACAGGATTCCTGCTAACATGCCTGATTCAGTTGGAGAGTTTCAGGAGCTCTTTGAGTTCCTTGTTGCTCATTTCGGTAATCCATGTCTCTCCCTGTTTAACAGCAAGATCTGCCAGCTCTTTTTTGCTTGCAATCATATCGTTTATCTTCTCTTCAAAGGTCCCTTTGGTGATGAGGCGGTACACAGTAACGTTTTTTTTCTGCCCAATCCTGAAGGCTCTGTCTGTAGCCTGGTTCTCGACAGCCGGATTCCACCAGAGGTCATAATGGATAACATTGTTTGCTGCTGTTAAATTCAGGCCTGTCCCGCCTGCCTTAAGTGAAATTATTAAGAACCTGCTTTCTGCATCGTGCTGAAAACTGTCCACTATCTCATTACGTTTTTTCTGCTGAAGGCTGCCGTGAAAGAACAGGGGTTTGCAGCCAAATTGTGATGCGATCATTTTTTCTAATAGAGATCCCATCTCTTTGAACTGGGTGAAAATGAGCACCTTCTCGTTTCTCTCATCAATTTTATGGAGCAAATCAATAAGCAATAAACTTTTACCGGATAGGTTCTGATCAAAAGTCCCTGTTTTTAGATAGAGTGATGGATGGTTGCATATCTGTTTAAGCCCAATGATGAGCTTAAAGATTACGCCTTTACGGTTTATTCCTTCGGCTGTATCTATCATAGTCCCTATACTGGTTACAAGATTCTGATAGAGTGCTGTCTGCTCTTTTGAGAGCTGCCCCCACTGATCGGTCTCAATCTTATCCGGTAAATCAGATATAATTGATTTATCTGTTTTCATTCTTCTCAGCATAAAAGGGGCAGTGATATTCCTGAATACTTCAAGACGCCTTTTATCGTTAAATTTTTCTATAGGTATAGCAAAACTCTTTTTAAAAGATGTCTTATTGCCAAGAAGGTTTTTCATCGTAAAGTCGGTGATGCTCCAGTAATCCATCAAACGGTTCTCAACCGGGGTTCCTGTCATTGCAATTTTGTGATCAGCTTTGATAGATTTAACTGCTTTTGTTTGACTCGTCTCAGCATTCTTAATATTCTGTGCTTCATCAGTGATAACGCATCCCCACTTTTTCTTTGCAAAGAGAGCTGAATCAATCCGGGCAAGATTATACGTGGTTATAACGATATCAGGATTGATAGCAATTACTTCGTCCCAGTCCCTATTCTGTCCATGATAGATGCTCGTTGTAAGCGATGGGGCAAATCGTTTTATTTCACGCTGCCAATTTATCATAACTGATGCAGGAACGATGATGAGAACCTTTTTTGCGGTTAGGCTGCCGGTTTCCTGTAATTTCAAAATAAATGTAATGACCTGGATAGTTTTTCCCAGCCCCATATCATCAGCAATAATAGATCCTATCCCAATGGTGTAATTATGATAGAGCCAGTTAAAACCCGAGAGCTGGTATGGTCTCAGTTCCGCGTGCAGCCCTTTGGGTAATGCAATATCTTTTGGGGTAAAGAGATTGTGCAGAATCTCTTTCAAGAAAGGTTCTGTTTTGATTGGGACATCATGAAAGCTCCCTTCAAGGTGCACTCTAAGGACATCCATCGATGATAAGGACGGTTTTTTCTGTAACTGTCTTCTAATTCGCTCAATATCTTTAGCATCTAGCATGATGTATTTGTCTTTGAACCTTACAAGGCCTGAATACTTGTCTACCAGCCTGAGAAATTCTTCAGGGGGGAGGATGGTTTCCCCAAATGCGACAGACCAGTTGAAGTCGAGAAGTGATTTTAGCTGAAGGTAGGATCTAATATTCTGGTCATTCCCGCCCACCTGTTTTGCGGTAAGGGTCAGCTTTGGGATAAACACCTCTTGAAGGGATTTAGGGAAGATGGTTTTTATGCCAAGGGAGTGTAAAATCGGCAGTGTATCAAACCAGAGTGACGCAAATTCATCTGAAGAGACGCGGACGCTGCTCTGCTGTTTTAGTACTTCGTTCACCATAGGTAAATAGGTAGAAAGAAGACTGAGATCCCTTAAGACCGGGAACTTCTCATCATTATCCGATGCAATAAATCTTGTAATGCTCTCAGTAGTATTCTTTCTGCTATCCTCTATGTACAGTTCAAAAGAGATAGAGTTTTCCCGGTCTGTCTCATCTATCTTTACAATTGGCGTACAGTTTTTTGGGTGGATGAAGAATCTTCCCAGCCAGAGATTGATTGTCTTTGCATTCTCCTGTTGTTGGAACTTTGTTGGGACATACGCCTTATTATCAAAGAACATCGCAAGAATATCATTCCTGCGCAGATCAGGTACAGGTTGAAATTGCCC
>JAGLNY010000335.1 GCA_023139255.1 Spirochaetales bacterium | reverse complement strand
GCATTGTCGTATGTCACTATATTCTCCGGCATGGCGCGAGAAATCTTCTGAAAGATAGATTGTATCTCACTATTAAACAGTGCCGGGATCCATCTGATACTATAGGCATCTTTTCCGGGAGAAATAATATCCGGTATGTAACCACTCTTTTCAATGAGCATGAGGGTGAAGCTATGGGTAACCGTTAAGAAAGCGAGCACCGGCGGATATTCTGAAAGATTATTGATTGTCAGAACCTGAAGATACGAAATAAACTTTTCCAAAGCTCCTGTCTGGAAGGTGAGCTTTGTATTTTTTTTCCTGAGCACTCCTTTCGCTGATGTTTTTCCTTTGTACAATCGTATGTCAAGAGAATCATAGAGTACTTCCGGAAGTGTTTCAGAAATACCTGTCTCAATGACCTGTTTTTTGATAGCTGCCGACATCTTTTTGTACTGGCTGGAGAGAATCTTCTTGAAATCACCATCAGGATAAAAAAGCGGTTTATCCAATAAGAGCTTAGGGATCGTGATGAGCATTTCAGGAATTTCGGTAAAATCAATAGTTTCAAGCACATTTCGATCATAATTATATACTTCGGGATGTTCCCTTGTATCTTGTGTAAGTGAATCTATGGTAATGATATCTTCATCTGTATTTCTGCCAATAGAAAGATTAAGTTCTTCAACCAGATTGAAATTATGCATACTAAAGACAAGGAATGGATTTTTATCAATCTCATTGGCAATGATATAGACAACAGCAGCAAGATGCTTACAAGGGACTGCCCAGTCAGGACAGCTGCACCTCATTCCCATCCCTTTCCAGGAGCGGGGAAACAGTAGTATCTTTTTTCCCGCTAATTCATCATGCAGCTCCGGAGGGAGATTTCTCCCGCCCAGCTGCGACATATAGTAGGGATTATTACTGATAATTGAGACAATTTTCCTGGTTGCATTTTTTGTAAAAGGGGGGATAGTCAGGGTAATACTATAAGGAGTGGGTCTTGTTCCCGCGACTTTAGCGGTTATCTTATTCCCCGTGATCTTTATTGATAAGACTGAACCGTTCCTGGCATATCGCTGTCCTCTGGGAAGACGGTTGGAATAATCAAAATTATTTAATGCTTCAAGCCATTTTTGTCCCCACCAGGTGTTCCCAAATTGTATTCTTGCCACTTGCTCTGTCCCTCAAATGTGCTTATTGTGATTGTCAGAATATACCATGAGGGGGGATAACAATACAACAACATTTTATCGGAGATAGTTGAGTCAATCTTATAATTAGATAATAATAAGTTTAAAATAAGAATAATCAGGGAGTTGAAAGTATGAAAGTAGTGAAAGTCTTTAACAATCGCCCAGAAGCTGAAATGTTTGCTTCTCTATTATTGGAGAACAATATTCAATGTATGGTGCAGGCAGATGATTGCGGGGGAATACGCCCATATATGGCAATTTCCGGCGGAGTGAAATTAGTAACAAATGATGAAGACCATGAGGCGGCAGTAAGGATATTTGAAGAAATAAAAGGTAAGTGAGTCACTTTCAAGAATCAGAGATTTATAATAGCGACACCCCGAACCTGGATATTCAGGTTTCAGGGTGTTGTTTATCGGCAGCTAAGTATATTAAGGACTTATAGCTGTAGCGGTAAAAGAAAAATAGGGGAGGAATGGATGGAATCCCATGTCTCCATAGTCGTCTGATGAAGAGCCTGCTTCCATAGGACCGAAATCAAGCATGTCCGTATTGAAAGTGACACCTGCAACGGTCCCGGTATTATCGGAATAATTCATACTGTAATTAATATCGACCATTACAGATGGAGTTTGTCCTGAAGCGAGTGTAAATGGGGTGAATTCAGCTCTCATACCTCCGTCAACATCAGAATCGGTAGTTACCTCAATCGAGGCATCATCAATCTCAATCATGGGACCCCAGAAGGCATCATCAGAGAAGAGGTCAATGATTGAATCGTCACCAAGCGGGTTGATACCTGAGTCCTGAGATGCTTGGCCCGGGTGTGTACTGGCGATTGACTCAAAGAAGTTGTCTGTAGTACCGGTATTAACAACACGCATCATCCAGTACCAACCGTCAGGTACAGAAGATTTAGTTCCATCAGTAACCCCTGAAAAATAGACTGCAATATCACGCTTCCAGAGATTGGTGGATGCAGCGCTGTCAATATTAAAGTACATCCGGATCGTATAGGATGCAGGGGTCTGTTCCACAATCGACCAACCGGAGTCGGAGCAGTAGGAGGGTACATGAAAAGCGGTTGGCAGCTCCATCTCAAGATAGAGCGGTGTCATGGTGATCCGGTCGTAGGTTTTCCCGGTGGGGAATGTGGCAGAATCGAGAAGATCCTGAAGATCGGTAGAGGATGGCTTCATATCCACAATTACAGGAGAAGCAGCCGTTGCACTTACAACGCTGACAACCGTAGGGGTAGGATCATCTGAATAAAAATCCATATCAATTAATGCAATCTTGTATTCAGTCGGGGTGATGTTTGACTGTGGAGGTCCGGGCTTCGATCCGAACATCCAGCATGAGGTAAACAGGGTAATAACAAGCAGACAGATAATAATAGCTTTAAAGTATTTCATAGTGCTCCTTCGACGCGACGTGCATGATGAAAGGCCTGTAGAATCAGACAGTATGCAGGGTGAATCTTCCGATGAAAAACATTTGCAGAAAGACAATGAAAGATATATTTTAACTATAGTATAGGGTAAATTCTACACCTTAACCATAACTGTGTAGACCCGAAAGAAGGAAATTTACCCCGAAAAAAGTGAACAGGGTAAAAATGAACCCGATAACCGAGAGCCATGCAGTAACCCGGGCATTGGATTTCCTGATAACCCTGAAATGAAGATACCCGGTATAGGTGAGCCAGGTAATCAGGGCCCAGGTCTCTTTCGGGTCCCATCCCCAGAATCTGCCCCAGGCATACGATGCCCAGACAGCACCGAACAGGAGCGCCCCGGCGGTGAAGATTGGGTAGCCTATAGCGATAGTCGTATAAGTTAAACGATCGAGTCTGCACTTTTTCTCCTCATCCTTGGTTAGGAGCATATAGAGTGATGAGACGAATGCAACGGCGAAAAAAGCCTCGCCAATGAATGAAAGCGTTACATGGAGTACCAGCCAGTTTGACTGAAGCGCGGGAATTGGCGGTGCAATATCATTTGGGGCTATGGGAGAGGAGGCTATGGAAAGTAGGACGAAGGCGAGCAGGGCTCCCCCGAATACTACCCACTGGAAGACCTCTTTCCGTTTAATCCATACATACACGGCAAGAACGACAGCAATCATCATGGAGAAGAAAAGCAGGGACTCGAATGTATTGGTCACTGCGACAAACCTGATTTCTATGCTCCGTAGAATCAATTCAGTAAGCAGCAGCAGTCCGGATGCCGTAAGCAGGAAGGGAGTGACTGCCCCAAGTAGAGAATCAATTTTTCCGGAACCGAAGTTCAGCAGCCTGATAATTTGCAGTATGATAGTAACAGCTAGAAGTGCGAACGTGATGTACATCATCATTTTTTCAAATCTCCTCTTTTCTGGATGAATGCTATGCAAAGTCCTGTAAACAGTATCGCAAATGCTATAAGGATATAGAGTTCCATCGGATCCTGAACTACCTGGAGCCCGGATGAAGCGACCACGGTAACTTCATCTACCGTCATTTCCCCGAAACGGTCACCCTGAGTAAGAATCCATCGTTCGACAGGATTTACGTCAAGCCGCTCAATCTGAACTGTCATGCTTTCGTCATGATTGTACTCAAATCCTGTGAAGGCATAGACACTGCTGTTGTGGTGTGCCGTATCACCGGGATCAAGTCGGTAAAACTCCCCGCTTGCGGCCTTCAGTGTGACTGCCGGAGTGTAGCGGTAAGAGTTCTGGAATATTTTATAGCTATCCACTTTGAGGGGGTGGTTCACCTCAATACGTGCCTCTTTAATGGTGCCTCCATCATCAAGAACCCTCACATGAGATATCCAGTCTTTAGGTCTGCCGTCCTCGTAGGTAAAGAATTCGAACGCTGTCAGGACTACCTCTTTCCCATTTGGGAGTGTGAGAGATTCCTGTTCCCGTAATTCAGCATAACCCTCCTTATGCAGGTAGAAAGATAAGATTCCGAAGATCATGATGCAGAGGATACCGATGTGGATAAGGTCAGGGCCGATGCGCAGCGGGGAGTGTCTCCTGAAACGGGTAAAGATTCTGTCGAATGTGCAGAGGGCAAGGTTGATGAAGAACAGGGCGCACGGTACAAGAAATATTACCGAAGTATAGAACGCATCAAGATGTAGGGAACGTATGACAGCTGAGATCCCTGCCGGATACTCCTGTTCATAATAGGAGAGGTCTCTTCCCTGAGGGATCAGTGTGGCGATAACGGCAAGTACTACGATTATCGCAATTAATATAAGTGCAAGACGCATTGAGCGAAGGGTTTTATACAGTTTCCTCATATAACCAGCCTTTTAGTTGTAATCATCACGATAGTGAGGCAATTTTAAAATTGCCTTTTGAAGTTTGCTTTGCAAACTAATAATTGGAGATTTCCTCCCTCTCTTCCGGAGTGAGCTCTGTGGTAAACCATTTATGTTCAGGCCGCGCAAGGATCTCCCCGGTAATGCCGGGCATGAGGTGTTCAGCCTCAGGTATCAGCTCCATATAGAACCGTTCGGCAATATCATAGAATCCGTGCCATTGAACATAGTCAGGACCCATCATGGCTATACCGTTACGTGCACGACGGCCCTCATGATGCCAGAGATAGAAATATATCCAGTCAAGCGGTTCATTGAATGGAGTGGTGTCCAGTTTGTCTGCCTCTTTGAGCTGGTCAATGATATCCTTTGAGGGGATAGCGAACTTTGTGTTATAGAGGTTAATGCCCGCGTCATACTGAACATAGAAATTTTCCACATAATTGGGACTATGGCAGTTAAAGCATACCTCCTGCATAGCTTTGCGTTTATCATCGGAGTCTTCTGTCTTGAATGATACCGGCGCGCGGATATTCCAGGAAAGACGCAGTCCGATATTATGCGTTTTCGGCTGATTGGGGGTGGCAGAGACATGACAGGTCGCACAGGTAGGCGCGGCACTGTAGTCAACTCCCACAACCCACGACGCAGAGTCCATGTTCATCTCGTCTATGTGGCTGCGATAGGCAATATTATGCTTCGATTCATCATAGACCTCCTTCTGGGGATGGTCAGGGCCGAGATGGCATCTGCCGCAGGTTTCCGGTGAACGGGCCTGGGCAATGGAAAAATCATGACGGGAATGGCAGGAAGAGCATGAGCCGGCCGATCCGTCAGGGTTGACTCTTCCGATCCCGAAATTCGGCCATGTAGCAGCGGTGAATTTTCCCTCGTCGGTGATCTCAACAATAGAACCATGACATTGCTGGCATCCGGATACAGAGGCCCCGAATCCCTCTACAACTTCACCAAGATAGTTGTCAAGGCTGCCGAGCACCTCACCTCCCTTTGCATGGTGTGAACCAAGGAACTGTTCTGTCTCAACAGAGTGGCATACCCCGCAGTCTTTCGGGGAGACAATCACCGCCACGGTATTGCCAAAATGGTCAAGTGCATCGATCTCCCCATCTTCCGCTGAATGACACTCATAACAGCCGACACTTGCCTCAGCATGATCACTTTCACGCCAGGAAGCGACAATGGCCGGGGTTTTTTTCGTATGACATTCAAGGCACTGTTTTGAGTCCTCTGTGACGACTGCACGTGAAGTGGTGAGGGGAAGATTCCCCTTCTTCTCCAGTGAACAGCCAACACAACACAGTAGAATTACGACAATTGGTACAATGTACTTCATAATGCTATCCCTTCCTCTCACTATCATCCCGGAGCATACAACGCCGGGTTCTGGTCCCGATATTATGGTCTCAACAGTACGGTCTCAACGGTACGGTCTCAATAGTATTCTCTCAAGCTTATCAGCTTATCCTCATGTTCCTGTTCAAAGACGGAAAGTCCCATGATGATATCCCGGAAATTCCCCGTCACCTGACCGGCGGTATGGGCATAGATCTCCTTTGACTTTCTCTCACGCTCTATGGCAATCTCCAGTAGTTCGTCCAGCGACATCGATGCCTGTTCCGTTTCAGGCATGGAAAGTGAAAGTTCCGGTGGGAACTGGAGTATTTCCCGGGTTTGCTGGATATCCATA
>JAGLNY010000334.1 GCA_023139255.1 Spirochaetales bacterium | reverse complement strand
GTTTTCTTCTCTGATTTCCTCCTTTTATATCAATTTTGTAGGGAGTATGTGCGACCCGATCCATAATGGCATCAGCTAAGGTGGGATCATGTAAGAGTGGATGCCAAGCAGTTACGGGAAGTTGACTGGTAATAATGGTACCAGAGGTATGGTAACGATCTTCCAGAATATCATAAAAAGTTAAACAATCTTCATGTATGAGCGGAGTGAGTCCGAAATCATCAATCACCAATAACTGTGTTTTTCCCAGTTTTTGCAGCTCATCCAGGTAGGAACTGTCTCCCCGAGCCATCCGGAAATGAAGGAAGAGCTTAGAGGCTGAGAAATAGCGGGCTTTCATGCTCTGCAGACAAGCTTCATGAGCAAGGGCACATGCATAAAAACTTTTTCCAGCGCCAGTTTTGCCGGTGATCAGGAGAGTATGACCCCGGTTAACCCATTCGAGTGTTGCAAGGGACGTAAATAGTCCCTGTGGGATGTTCCGCTCCGGGGATAAATCAACTTCTTCTAGGGATGCAGGAATCCGTATCCGGGCTTGCTTGAGCAGTCTTTGGCTTCTGCGTTCAATGCGACTGTTCATTTCTGCCTCAACCATGTAGGCCAATAATTCACTCAGCGGTTGTGTATGAGCGGTTCCTAACTGTAAAGCGGTGGAAAATACGTCTGCCATAGCAGTGAGGCGAAGTGAATGTAATAGTTCAAGAGTTTTTGTATCATTCATAGGTTGCTCCTCTGGGCATAATAATCAGCCCCACGGATGTTTTTATGCGTAGGGAGTAGTATTAACTGCTCCAGATCGTCTTGTTTGTCTAAATTAAGATCAAGAATACGTTTTATTGCCTTATAGGTGGTTAAATGATAGTTATTTGCCCGTTTGCTGGCAGATTCCAGCCGTTCTTTGCTAAATTTCTTCTCCAGGCTAAGGATTCCAAGGCAACTTTTGAATGCCTGTTCAGGAACTTCTCTACTCTCAATAACCGCAGCAATCAATTCCTTAAGTTCTGGCCCGATAGATTCTGCCCACTTGAGAAACCGCTGAGGAGTCCATTCAGTCAGGATACGATGAGCTGAGGGCATATGACTGGGAGTAGTCGTATACTGATGTGGTGTCCTGTCTCGATGATGTGCAGCAATCCGGGTGTTCTTAAGGTAAATTTCGATCTCATTTTTTGTATAGGATACACGCACTTCTTTTCTCCGATGCTGATAGGGCACGCTGTAGTAGTGCTTATCAGGAGTAAAATAGATGTGGTAATTAATATGTACCGAAACCTTTGTAATAAAACGACGCATTACATACCGACGGGAAGGGAGTGGGGAAAGCAAGGGGGCTTCAATCAGATCAAAGCGTTCTCGTCGTGAAAAGTTGAACTTCTTCATGTTCCGGTCATTTAATGTATCAAGAAGTTCCCAGATAGCGGTATTCAATGCATCGAGAGTAGAAAAACGTTTATTTCGTAACGGTGCAAGGATTCGGGTGTATACCAGGCTAACCGCAGCTTCGCAGAGGGCCTTATCTTTAGGTTTTTTTGATCTGGCAGGGATTACCACACACCCATAATAGTGCCCAAAATCTTCATAGGTTTGATTAATTTTAGGTTCATAGGGGTCAGGCTTGGTTACCGCTGCCTTCAAATTATCGGGCGTAATTATTTTAGGGACTCCCCCAGCATACCCAAAGCTGTGTTCTGTTCCCTGAATAAAATCTTCAAGCGATTGAGACTCAGTTGCTTCAGTATAGATAAGCCCGCTGGCAGGAAAAACTGATACAAACTGTTCAACCTTTCTTGGCAACCCGGTTTTCTCATCATATAAAGAAGGAGGATCCCCCGCATAATCAACAAAAAGCTTCCTCCCCGGTTCATGGTGTAGATGCATAGAAAGTTCTGAATCAGAGAGATACTGTTGAATGTGATAACAGAATTGTGTGTAGGAGTATCCTTTTGGGTGTTTCTGCATATATTCTTCCCAAAGCCCCTGTCGGGTTGTATACTTCTGGCCTAATTCTCTGCAAATGGCAGGCAATTGTTTATGAAGTTCAATGCTGCGTGGATCATCAGATTCATGCGTTCTCTGTTGCAGTCGTTCGATCAGTTGATCATCAGTAAGTTCTTTCACCTCTTCCCAGGTTACCCGGGAAGCTTCTACTTGCTCTACATAGGTACCCACTACTGGGCGGGATACCCCTACGGCACGACTAATCATTCGCTTTGATAAATTAGATTCTTTTAACCGTACTATTTCTCGTATTTTGTTCATTGCTATTCTCGCTTTTGGCATATTGTTGCTCCTCCCCATCAGTGTATGATGGCGAGATTACTACATTAAGCGAGTCTATTAAATTCTATTCCGGGCTAAACCTGCCACCCATTCCGGTTTTACCCGAAAAGTGGCAGGTTTACGCCGGAATACCCGGCAGGTTTAGCCCGGAATGGGTGGCAGGTTTGTGCCGGAACAGGTGGCAGGTTTAGTCCGGAATTCTCAGTCTTGAAGCGATAAAGAAACGCTTTGTCAATGAAGGATTTCACGCAGCAATCGAACGCAGAGTGAGGGAAACTCCGCCACGGGAAATACAGTTTGGCGGTAAATTTGAAGCGAGGTTGATTGCATTGGCCTGCTCAGATCCACCGGAAGGGCGGCAACGGTGGACCGTGCGGTTATTGGCCGAAAAGGTGGTGGAATTGAAGATAGTAGAAACAGTTTCACCCATGACGGTATGCAATACACTAAAAAAAACGAATTTAAGCCTCACCTCAGCCGATACTGGAAAATCCCCTCAGACCAAAACGCTGATTTCGTAGCAGCTATGGAGGATGTCCTTGAGGTGTATGCCCGACCCTACAATAAACAGTTTCCCGTAGTATGCATGGACGAATCGAGTATACAGTTAATTGGAGAAGTTCGTACTCCTATTCCTGCAGCTCCAGGACATCCGGTATTGATGGATGATGAATATGTGCGCAATGGAGTTGCCAGTATCTTTGTAGAAGT
>JAGLNY010000333.1 GCA_023139255.1 Spirochaetales bacterium | reverse complement strand
CATCTCCTTATCATTAGCTTATAAGCTCATAAAATATAATTATGGCCCAAAACTTATTGGTCAATCAATCGATATGTCCATTCGTTGCCGAATTGTGATCAGTAGATTTATTGATTTCAGAAGGTGACACTCCTGTTAAGCCAGGTCTTAAATCATATACTTCCGGAACCCGCGGTCCGGCAAGGTCTGCGTCAATAGGTTCAAAATTTATTTCCCATGCCGACGAGCCTGCCGCTAGTGTAAAGTCAAACTGTGTCAGGTCACGGCATAGTGGATCAGCTATTATTGAATGCCTGTCCTGCCGCAACTCGTCCTGCCACACTGTAAATGAAAAAAAATCACTTGCCTTTCCGTCATTCTGATCCTCACAACACAATTCTCCGTTCTCCAAATCCCAAAACAGATTTAAATCACTCTGAAAGCCCCGATCAGCCAGACGATCGGAATACCCGCTGCGAAAAACAGGCTTGCCCTTGGTTATCACCACGTTTCGCGTAAACGTACATGCGCATAAACCAGCTTCGCCGTGGGCCAGCCGCATGATCCCCTGATCTCCAAATGCGAATATATTGTTCCGAACAATATGTTCACGACCTTTGATATTTAATAGATCACGATTAGTATTGTAACAAATGTTGTTCTCCACCAGAGTATGCGCGGTATTGTCATCCAGATAGATGCACGATGCACCGTACACAGCGGCTTTAATATCATGAATTAAATTACCGCGAATCACCGTGCCGGATTGCGGACTCAACATATATATGCCACCCATATCGCTGAGCCAGCCCTGGCCAATATTGTGGATATGATTATACTCGATACGATTGTCATGGATCGAAGTCTCTCCATAATTCCATCCCCAACCCACAGAAATACCCGAGTAATATAAATCATGAATATGGTTGTGAGCTATCACATTGCCGTAACTGTATCTAAGCAGTACACCAACTGCACTGTGGAAATGTTGTCCGCCAGTATGGATGTGATTATCACTGATGCGATTCAATCCCGTGCACCGTTCCAGAGGTCCTTTGTCGTTAGAACCGTTTATCTTTATACCACCAGCGCCCATATCACGAATTGTATTACCTTCCATACGGATACTAAAACATCCATCGGACAACTCAATACCATAACCACCGACATGCTCGATTGTGCAGTTTTTGAAACTGCAGTACTGAACACCTTCCAGATAAATTGCACCAGGCACGTTGCTGGCTGCCTGTCCTGAATAGCCGGCATCGGCTTCAATGGAGGCATGGCGAAAGGTCAATCCTTCGAAACGAATAAACTGTACCAAGCGATGTTTCTCGATGTCCCCGACAAGACGCAGAAATTGTGTAGTACGCGGGGCGTATATTTCGGTGTCGCCAGGTTGCTCACCCGGCAGGGGAATATAATATAATTTCCCCGTCTGACGCTGCAGATACCACTGCCCAAGCTCCTGCAATCCCTCGAATAGATTATCCACATAATAGGGCGCGTTACCCGCACCATGGGCCGGGTGCGCCTGCAACAGGGGTCTGCTTGATTTTTCAGCCAGTTTTACCAGCCGGTCTGCCAGATCGAATGACGCAACAGGAATCCGCTGCTCAACCCAGTAATGCAAAAATACGATCTCTGCATCCGGGAGACTCTGCCAGTTATGCAAGTCTCCCGGCGCGCTGCGAAACTTATCCGCGTCAACACTATTCAGTATTTGACCTGCTGAAAATAATGAATCCTCCACCCAAAACCATTTTTTATGCGGTAATCTTGCCCGCTCTGCCCGCCGGCCGTTTACAAACAACTGCCTGAAAAACCATTTCCCTTCAGCTACATCCGGTAATTCCGTTACCCACATATCGATACCGTTGACTTTCTTCATTTGCCAATCTTTAATCAGCTCCCCCCCATCAATCACAGGCTGTTCTCCGGGATATGCCGAGAATGTAATTGGCGCGGTATGATACCAGTGAAGTTCAATAGGCCGATCGAGAGTGTATCTACCACTACGAATCCAGACCGTTATGGTTCCGGTCCAAGCACCTGAACATTCGGTTTCCCAGGCTTCTTTCGGTGTGGGTAAACCATGTGGATACTGCTTATGCCAATGAAGGGACAACTTTTTCTCCAACACTCGAATTGCACCGTAAATCGTCGCTAATGGTCCGTCAGTCATCCCTGCATTCGGCGATATCAGCTGGCCAGACCATTGATCACTGCCATTCTGAGCTATATACAATTCCATTACGCTACCCCTGCCTTCTGTGCTTGAAATTTGCTATAGCTTCCGAGGTTCGCAATGGTCTATCGTAGACTTTCAGGTTTTTCACTATTCCCTTCAGACCCGAACCAATCCGCAACAGATTTGAACCGTTCACACTCATCAGATTGGGATTGAAACGCCCCCAGCCGAACTGACGGAAGTCGCCTCCATCACAGAGTTTCCCGTCGATAACAAATGAAATAATTCTGGGGCCGCCGTCAACAATAACAACCACATGATGTTGTTTCCCGTTTTCAAGCATCCCGGGATCACAATCCCAGCAGTTCACACCTCTTCCGTCATTAAGGACAATTTCCACCGTCCCGCGGGAAGTGATACGCAAACAGAACCCCTGACCATTGTCAGTTCGGTTATCGAGAATAATTTGTCCAGCTTCCATTGAGTCGAAAAGAAGCCGCATATCCAGGGAAAACCCATTGCGCAAATCCTTCGTGCCGTAATTCGCCGCTGCATGATCTCTTGCAGTAAACGACGGGAGAGCGGGCATTGCAATCTCATCGGGTACCACCCCGCCGTCTCCGTCTGCAGGCAAATCAAGGATAACACCCTCAGCTGCCGCAGGAACATTATCGAACTGTCCCCAGAGTCCTTCAAGCAGCCCCGGAGAAATCTCATGTACCCGGGCCATGTCCTTCTGGGTTTCGGTGAGGAAAAGACGCCCGTCTTCCTCAATCAGGTCGGGATAACTCATGCGGACATAGGGATCATCATCATAAAGGACAATTTCGGGTTGGGACCACCGGATAATTTTGCCGTCCGGGGTATCGGTTTCTACCCCGCCGCAGAGCCA
>JAGLNY010000332.1 GCA_023139255.1 Spirochaetales bacterium | reverse complement strand
TGATAAGCGGGATGGCAATCAGCAGAATATGCAAAGGATTCTGTATAAGGATTTCTCCCTGGAAAGAGAAGAGAATAATCAGTGTCAGCAGCAGTCCGATAACTGTTACACTGCTGAATTTTCCAAGAAATACTTTATTAAAATAGGTATTCCCTCTCCTCCTTATTACCCTCTTCCTTACTATGTGCCCGGCTGCCAGCGGGATAACCACAAAGAGCGCTACTGAGAGAAAAAGGGTGTCATAGGGAACCTTTATATTACTGACACCCAGCAGCAGGGCTACTATCGGGGTAAAAGCTATGAGAATTATAAGGTCATTAACCGCAACCTGGAGAACAGTATACTCAGGATTCCCTTTTGTAAGGTGACTCCAGACAAAAACCATAGCAGTACAGGGAGCTGCTCCCAGCAGTACAGCACCGGCAAGATATTCTTTGGCCAGTGTTGTCGGAACAATATTTTTAAACAAGACCAGAAAAAACAGTGCAAAAATAGCATACATGGTGAAAGGCTTAATGAGCCAGTTTGTAGTCAGGGTAACTGCAAGCCCTTTCGGCTGCTTCACATGACGGCTGATACTGGAAAAATCAACTTTCAGCATCATAGGGAAGATCATCAGCCAGATAAGCAGGGCTATGGGGATAGAGACCCTGGCATACTCAAGCTTGCTCAGAAAATCCGGGATCCCCGGCAAGAATCTTCCAACCAAAATCCCAACTGTAATGCAGAGCATAACCCAAATTGTGAGGTACTTTTCAAAAAATCCGATTTCAGCTTTATGTTTCGTCATATAGCTAAATATAGTAATATTGTATTGATTAATCAATCCACTGCCGGTAATATAGGTCATATGAAAAGTACTTTGTTAACATTCAAGGCTCTTGGTGACGAGAATCGATTCCGGATAGTGATGATGTTGCAGGTGCGCCCATTATGTGTATGCGAGCTGCTTGAAGTTCTGGATATTGCCGGCGGGACTTTGTCAAATCACCTTAAAATTCTTAACCATGCCGGCTTGATTAACCAACGAAAAGAGGGCCGTTGGGTTGTGTACTTCTTGTCTGATACTATTGATCAGGCGATCTTTGCATATATTGACCGTACCATAAAAGATCCAAGTGTAATTGACAGTGACAGGCATAAGATCCTCTCTTTATCAAGGGAGTTCTGCTCAGCATCTTATGCCGGGAAAACCTGATTCTCGAATGCCGCCCGTCTTAAAAACAGCTTTTTCTCAACCATCCTTCATGAGAAGATCCAGATCTATCTCGCAGACAACTGACGGCATCTGGATTCCCCAGTTTTCCAGGACTGCAGGATGTACTTCTCCAAAAACACCCACCTGCCGACCCTCTGACACAATCACGGCACAACGACCAGGTATAAATTTCGGATCATCCAGCTCTTTCAAGGTATATTCCTTGTTCAGGTAAAACATGACTGCTGAAACGGTACTGCTTATCTGGTTAAAACCCACATCCGAGTCTGCCGACAGGAAACCCAGGGTATTTCTTGTAACAGAACCGGAATTGTCATCATCATCCAGAAAAGCTACTTTTCCCACCTCAAAAATAGCATGCGGATAGACGGCGTTCCCGGATACACTCTCGGACTGCATCATGGATGGGATAATTGACGCCCTCACAAATTCATAATTTTCCGTCATGGGATTGGCTATCTGAATATACTCGGAACCGTCAACATTCATTTTTGTGATATAATCCTTCCTGGATCCAAGATAATTGTACATCATCTCCTGGAAGCCAAGGCCGATCATCACATCCTTAACTTTACGTGAAAACTCCTCTTCTCCGGTAAGTCTGCCGAAGGTAAAGGAATCCAGCATAACCGGGGCGAATTTTTCCATGCCATGACCTATCATTACATCCTCAATTATATCTACAGGGTGCAGAAAGTCATTGCGATATTCAGGAACGGTAGCAAAGATCGTCCCATTGTCATAAATAGCAAAAACTCCCATTCTTTTCAAAGCGTTTACAGCCTCATCGGGGCTTAATTCCATTCCAAGAAGTTTGTTGATATATGCCAGCTCTGCTGATGCAGGTTCCTGGAAATAATAGGGCGTAACAACCTCTTTCCCGAATTCTGTCTCATATGGGTAGACAACTTTCACCGGGAGAATGGTGAACCCGGCATCTGCAAAATCACAGGCTACAATCGATGCGGCAAGGATCAGGTCTTTATGTACCGTACCTGTCAGCTCAATAAACAGTTCACTGTCATCAACCTGGACTGCCCCGATATGGGCACTGTTTATAACCGGCGGGAAGCTGAGAACCTGTCCCTCTGAATCTGTCAGGAACGGGAAGAGCGGGAATCCGGAAACTATATGACCGAACTCTTTTCCTTTCGGGTGCTGCTCGTTAATCTCCCTCAGGGATAATTCCTGATCCATCAGAAGCGGGATAAATTTCGTAGTATCAGGGTCAGCTGCAGTATACTTAACCGGGTATGATATAAGGTCATTCCGGTAGACTCCCATTGCAATCGAGCGCCTTTTTCTCCCGAAATTCCAGCACAGTTTTTCCTGAGTCTGGATAATATCTTTTAGTACTGTATCATCAATTTTCTTACCGGTAACTGCAAATGCCGTTATATACGGTCTTATATCCTTAAGGTTCGGATCAACCTCTATAATACGATTACCGTACTCAAACTCTTCATCAGCGTTAGAGAAAAAATCATAGAAAAGAGGTTTTTTTCCCGTATACGTCCGCAGCTGCCGGACGAGACCCGCAGATGACCAGAGATCCGGCCTGTTAGTGTCATTAAGCTCTATTTTCAGGATACCGGCCTCTTCGTCCTTTCCGTCAAGTTCGGCTTTTGCTGAAGGAAGTATCTCCTCAAGCTGCTCATCCGTATAGGTTCGTCCAATGTTTTGGTAAAATGTCTTTGTTAGTACTTCAATTTTCGGCATCTATTTACCCCTCCTCATACGGACACTCTCTATATCCGGTGTAAACAGCTCACGCAGGTCGTTCAACCCAAGGTGCATCAGCGCCATGCGGTCGATCCCCAGCCCCCACGCCAGTACCGGTACATCCACACCTAAAGCCTTTGTCACTTCCGGCCGGAAAATACCGCTTCCGCCAAGTTCAAACCAGCCAAGAACCGGATGCTTGATATGAACTTCAATTGAGGGTTCGGTAAACGGGAAGTATCCCGGGACATACTTAACCTCTTCTGCCCCTGCCACCTCCTCGGCGAACATTTTCAGGAGACCCAGGAGGGTCCTGAGGTTGACATCTTCTCCCAGGACTATTCCCTCTGTCTGGTAAAAATCAGCACCATGTGTTGCATCAACCTGGTCATACCTGAAACAGCGTGCTATCCCGAAATATTTCCCGGGAATTTTAGCTTTCGGCAGTTGTTTAGCTGATAGTACTGTGCCCTGGCTTCTCATAACCTGTCTCCGCGTAAAATCACGGTCAAATTCATATCCCCACCCGCGGCTTCCGGTATCCCACCCGTTTTCATGCGTTGCCGCAACCTGGTCCAGATAAGGCTGATCAATTTCTTTTGCGTGTGAGGGGTTTTTTACATAGTAGACATCGTGTATATCGCGGGCACTGTGGAACTGCGGCATAAACAGCGCATCCCCGTTCCAGAACTCGTTCTCAACCAGCGGCCCGTCAAATTCCTCGAACCCGAGAGATGCAAGCTTATCTTTAACCCACTGCAGGTACTCCCCATAGGGATTTCTTCTTCCCAGCAAGACCCGGCTCGGGGGACTGTTCAGACTATAGCTCCTGAATGACTTGTCTTTCCAACTGCCGTCAGCAAGCATATCCTGCGTAACAGCCCCAAGCTCTTCACCTGTTATATTTTTTTCTTTCAGGATTTTCGAGATCCCGGTCCCGGCTGGGGTAAGTGCATAGATAATTTCTTCACGCTCGGCAAGCCTGAACGGCGCCCCGGCAGCTCCGCGTTTTTTACTGATACCCTGCAGAACCTTTTTTTCATCTTCTGTAAGCTGCTCTTCTTCCAGAGGTCCCTGCACTGCACGCATAACCAGTTCCCTGGCCGCAAGAATGTCGGGAGGAAGTATTTTCTCACGGATTTCAGCCATTTTTTCTGCATTCATGCCGAATATTCCCTGTTTTGAGAGCTTGCCAAATGCAGAACCTACATCGCTTTTATCAAGTCCCAGCATTTCCGCTATTTTAGGAAGTGAAAGTGACCCATACTCTTTCAGGAGATTGAACATTCTCTCTGCAGGAAAACCGATCTTATTAAAGGCTTTTCCCAGTTCTGTCAGCTCATACTGGCGCCGGTTAATTCGGTCTGATTCGCTGATAAGTTCTTTCGCTGCAAGCCAGCTGAAGGCCTGGTTGCATTGTCCCAGCTTATATCCAAGTTCTGAGATTATTCTCTTTGCTGTTATCTGTTCGCTCTCTTTCACATGCAGAAGCACCTTGATTTCAAGCGGATGCAGACTTTTTACATCGATTTCCATGAATTACTTTCTCCTGTACATTCCCAAATACGGCAATAGTGGCTGTGGGTGTATTTGTTCGACCATTCTACTGATATCACAGGAAAGATTAAAGATGCCGGGGGCTTTTTCCGGGGCGATTCCCATTTTCCCTGCATAATGACAATAGTATGACAGATTTTACAAAAATTGACCTCAATACTGCGTTAAAAAAATTTCAAGGAACTATATGCAATCTTAAATTAGTTTCTATGGTCTTTTTCAAATCATCGGATATTTCATATTCCACGGCTAAACGTGAAAACTCACTCAAGGAGTCCCTGGTCCGATGTATAATATTCCGGCATGTCTTTTCATTTAATTCGCAATAACGGCCAAACTCAAGCAAGTCTCTCAATTGGAAGTCGTTGTTCTTTTGATTCAGCCAACTCTGGTGATTTTTTGTCCACCGTCCCATGGGATCATAGGAATAGGTTATATCAAAAGCCGGAGCTAATCTCCAATTTCCCGTCCGATCCATTAAAAAGCCGGTGTTCTTTGTATGATCATCCTGATTTCTTCCCAGAATGTTAAAAACTGCCCTTCTGAATACTTCTTTTATAGCTGAATGCCCCAGGTTCATCTGTCTTACCAACAAAATCAACTGTTCATAAGAATTCACCCCATCCCGGTCGGCATGACTTAAACCGGCCCACGAAACATAGTGCACTTTATCAAGTTTCCGATTTCTGATTATGCGGTCGAATCGCTCTATAAGGAAATGTCTATTGCCCCCATCATTAATGATATCTGTCCGGGGCATCCTTATTCCTGACTTTTTTGCCATGAGGCTGTAAATGTATTCTACAACCGGCATTCCTTTGGGATCAGTTGTATCTCTGTCTTTGTTGGAACTGCTGTCGAATTTCAATAGCCAATAGGTGTAATCAGGCCCATGATTAACCGTACCATCCAGGACGGTACCCTTCGGAGACAAAGCGACCAGTGCCTTGGATCGAGCCCCTCCGGCACTGGAACCGATTCGGATCATGGTTAAAGCTGCTGCTGCATCTTCTGCTGATACTAATTTCTTATACAGCTTCTCCTTTCGCCCCAGAACCAACTCAGCCAAATCGGAAAGGTGCTGCAAATCCAGAGCTGTCCTTTGTAAGGGCAGGATCTCACCCGGCTTATATTCCAGGGCACCCATGCCTCTGTTCGCAACATAATTCAGGCGATCAAGGGCAGTGATTTCCGAGGCGGAGATTTTCTTTTCGGCCATATAGATATCAATCAACTGGTTTCCGTATTTGTCGGGCAGGGAGTCGGCGATGAATCCCGGTAAGCCCTGAAAGTTTTTGTAACTCAGCTGATTAAAGGCGAACCAGGAAGGGGGGCACCTCAAATGTAGAGGGGATATCTGTATTCCTGAATTCATAAAGAGGGGATCGTATTCAAAGACAGCATATTGGTTTTGCCCGGGAGGATATCCCAGATACCCAACCGTGGTTCCCCAAAGACTAACCCTAACGTTCCCTATCATTTTTCATCACCCCATGTAAAATTTTTTTCTGCGCGCTGTTTATCCCGAATCCGCTTAGGTAAATTCTTTTTCGTGTTTGACAATGGGCTGTATTTTTCAGATTCCTGAAACAGGATTTGAAGCCTATCCAACTCTCCAATGGCTCGCAGTAAGCGAATAAAGTTTTTCAGGGTGATCGCTGTTACGCCCTGTCTGAAATTGTACATGGTTTTTCTTGAGACACCACTGGATTCTTCAACCTCCACTTCTTTCAGTTGTTTCTTTATCCGGAGCGTTTCAAAATGCTTCGCTAGATCCTTGATAATATCGCCATCTGTCATTGATCTATAATCCATAAATCACTCCATAGGAGAAATATATTTCCCATTATAACATAGAAAGACTTTTATGGGAATAAAACTTCCCATTATCTTCACAATCTCGATGCCCTTCTGCTTGCGGGCTCCTCAGGACTGGAGAATGGTTCCAACCTTGAATTGACGGGAAAATTTCTTGAG
>JAGLNY010000331.1 GCA_023139255.1 Spirochaetales bacterium | reverse complement strand
CTTTGCAGTTGCTGCGCAACTGCGGGAGATAACGAGTTGCTGGAGACGGGATACCCTTGTATATCCAGCACTTCGGTATAGAAATCCTCTTCGAACAGAGTAAGTGATGCACGGGCAGTATAGGAATCTGAGTCATCGGCATCTGCCCAGGATATTGATACCTGTTTGGTGCTGTTTATGGGAATTTTATACCAGGCTGATGAGACTTGCATTGGCGGGTTAGGGGGTGATAATGGCACCTCCATGGCAAGCGGAAGCAGTTCAGTGGTGCTTGATGGCTGAGGATAGAGCTTCCCGGATATATCAAGTATGAATGATCCGGCCCTCACCCGGTACTCCCTGCGGACTACGGGGGATAGTGATGTGTCTGTTTCACGTATGCTCCTAAACAGCAGGACGGTATTTTCCGTTATGCTGATAGGTGCTGAGGTATCCCAAAGGGAATCATCAGCATCCGGTGTGTCGCCGCTTCCCGGGTTGATGATGTAATGAATGGAAGTTCCAGGTGCCGACGCCATTGAGATTTTTGTCCTGGTACGCACTACACCGGATCCTGGAGATAACAGCGGCCGGACAGGTGCTAACGCCAAATTTTTCATAATGATACTTTGTTCACCAGTCGTTTCATTTTGATGGGGAAGTGCAATAAGGTGTCCTGCAACTGTACCATAAGAGGGACCTTCAACAGGGAGTGTCTCAATTCTTGTTGTCCATGCATTATCATGGTACTGATAACAGGTATTGGAGTAGTGACCAGTATTCAGCAGCCCGCCTGCCGCAACCAAGGTGCTGCCGCCAACCTGGTAGTCTGGAATCAGGATGGGAAATACCAGGGGTTCGGGCAGCGGGGTCCCGGTAACCGGGTTTGTAAGTATCCCGTATGGTCCCAGGGTATAGGAGAGAACTTCATCTGAAACGCCGTGAATATCCCAGCCCCCTGCAACGTACAGTCTATCAGAAAGTACGGCCGCTGCTAATCCGGATCGCGGGGAGGGAAGTGTCCGGGGGCTGGTGTACCAGTGCCCGGTTTTACTCAGGCTGGGAAATATTCTGGCATGTATTATGGTAGAAAAATTCCCTTCAGTTCCTTTTCCGCCGATAAGAAAAATGCGTCCGTCATGATATGCCCAGGCCATTTCTGCCCGTGGTTCAGGAAGGGGAATTCTATGATCAACCCAGTATTTTGTACTTTCACCAAAGCCAAGACTGCCGTCGGCAGCATCGTCAGTGCTGTTGATTTTTGTGATAAATATGGTATCGGTTGGGCCGTCAGGCCCCATACCGCCGATCACGTAGAGATAATCCCCTATAGCCATTGCCGCCGCGGATGCCCTTCCTTCAGGCAGTGGGAGATCTGAAAGCTCCCAGGGGCTCAGTTCGGGTTTGCCGTCAACCAGGGTTATCGTTGACCTATGGATTTCAGCCAGGATATTCCCTGCACTATCGGTACCGCCTATGGCATAGAGAAACCTTCCATACTGGACAATCATCGCACCGGTAATGCTTTCCAACCCGGTATAAGGCGGGTTCGGAACCAGGTCAAATGGGCAGCCGGTAAATACTCCAATGGAGATAAGAAGCAGGATGATACTTTTTAATACTGCTGATAGTTTTTGGGTATTTATTCTGTACCGGTCCTGCATCTCCATGTGCTATCTATCTCCTCCCCTCTCTCTTCCTCTTCCCGTTTCCTGCCTCCAGCATCCTGTCTCCCGTTTTTTCGTTCTTCTCGAAAGAACAAAAAACGGCCGGAGTATGAGGTGCAGCGGCTGAAGGATGCCGGGGAGGGGAAGGGTTTTTGCATCTACTTGGCTCACCAGAAACGGCCGTATACATATTTCGAGTTTTTTCTGTAGTCCGGCGGCCAGGGGCATGGTGTACCGCCAGGAGAAAGAAAGAATGTGAAATATAGATTGATGGTCAACTTCCCGGGAAAGGAGTCTGTTTTGTGCCAGGGTAATCTGCCGGGTTATCTTTGGTGCGTGCTGTTCATATATAGCTGCATACGTTTTCGGTAATGAAATGGGCATCAGGGCCTTTATAAGGCTGATGATAAGAGCCAACTGTTTTTCCATACCAAGCCGGGTAATACTGTTTGCAAGGGCTGTATGAAAACCCCTGTTTTTGAGGGAAAATATGGCTGCAGCATCCAACACCCAGTGCAGCTGTGACCAGGCATGTTTTGTGCCGTGTTCGATCATGAGAAGGGCGTGATCAAGGAGGGTCGGGACGGTATGTTTCGTTTCTTCATACACTACCATTTCAGCCCGTTGAAAGATGTTTTCAAGTTGATAATCAGGATCGGTTTTTATCTCCTGAAAGAAGCTGTTATGTACTTCAATACGGTAGGGGGAGTGGGGATGAATGAAAATAAGATGATGCGCTTTGCTGATATACCAGGGTTGTGTAAGTGCTTGCTTCTTTTTAGGGGATATAGGTGGTTCCGCTCGATAACCAAGGGCTTCCATTACCGGCAGTACCTGCAGTAAATCAGGTGCCTGCACAACGATATCAAGGTCGGTATACTCCCGGATTATGGGGTTCCCGTAGAGCTGGATCGATGAGGCCGGCCCTTTTATGGTTATCATGTGGATGTTGTTTTTAGTTAGTGCTTTTTCTACTCTGTCCCACTCTTCCATGAGGAAGGTCCGCATGGCTTTCTCCCTGGTTACTAACAGGGTAAGTTTTTTCATTGTTTGTGGTAAAACAAGAGATTCTTCACGCTCTTTTAAACCGTTTAGCAATGCTGCCGCTGTTTTGTGCTCCCTGGAGATATTGATAAGCAGGGTTTCATCAATGGAGTCAATTGAATCAAGGGTATCAAGGTTGATGGGTTCCCCGGCCCGGTTACAGGAAAGTCCCCTGCCGGCAGCACAGAGTTCTATCAGCAGGGAGAGTTCCTGTTTCATAGAGTATCAGCTAAAAAGCCCTGGCGGGACGGACACGGTATGGTTCATATCTCTGAACCAGTTCGGTTTCAGAATCCAGGGTTAGCGTAGTACCAAAGTCTACAGCCCAGGCCCAATAAGCATCCTCAGGTGTGTCTTCACCATTAGCAACTGAGTCCGTATCTTCTGATGAACTCCAGTAAACAGTCTCAGAGAGATTCCAGTCACTTCTTGTTCCGCCATTTACAAGGTTTGATAGTATAGTATACAGCTCAGTTTTTGAGGGTATAAACCAGTCGGAATAACTATTTATTATTGCCTTTGATACATAGAGTCCTGTATCTCTCCGGGAATTTAATTCATCGCCTGAGGCTGGACGTCCCCTGCCTTTTATACCTTTAACCGGGGTCGCACCAGAGAGCCCATCAACACCATCACCGTCAAGAATGTCAGTATTATTCCACCCTTCTTTTACTTGAGGCAGGGTTGATAATGTAGCATATGATCCCCAGTACCAGTCATATGTTGACAGGATAATTGTTGATTCGTTGTTTTTGTCAACAACATTACCATCCACTAATTTCACCAAGGTATCGTCGATTTTATTTACATCATCCCAGTTTTTGGTTAAATCAGTTGGTGCGGTTTCAAGGTAGCGCCAGGATTTGTCCATTTTCCCGTCATCACTATAAGATCCTTTATCATAGAATATCCAGCCGCCGCCGGGTCCTTTGTCCCCTACAGAGTAGCCAAGTGCGGTAGCGATGGTGATAGGACCGGCACCGAAATTGGAGATCATGGAGGTAGTGCCCTGATATACAAATTCACCGGCTTCGTTTAATCCCACTGCGTGGAGGTAAATATCACCTCCGGGAAGGGTGATGGACATGGTGCCTTCCCATCTGTCCTCTGATGCATTTCTTGTCAGGACGGCAGCATTTTCCGTTACGTTATCGATAATCTGGACTCCGTCAGAATCATAGGCTTTAACCCAAAAGGTAGTTATTAAGGAGTCCTGGTAGACGGCGGATCCGGCGCGGGATCCGGTGGGGTCCCCTATTATCAATTTGGCTGTCGTCAGTTTGCTGTCGGAGGTTGGAAAAAAGTTACATCCGCTCAATATGAGTGCAAGAAGCATGATATAGGCAATAATTTTCGTGGTTTTCATAAGTATACCCCCCTACCCGTAGAGGTATTCACTGGTCATAGTCATGTCCCCGACACTGCCCAGTTCTTTCAGTTCTGGTTTCTTATAGGGGAGTTTTGTTTCCTGATTGTCCTGT